>JBMYJC010000105.1:0-6582 GCA_049594055.1 Luteibaculum sp.
GAATCGTTGAACTGCTTATTTGAAAGGAGCTGGAAAGACTCAAATCACCGAATCACCAAATCCCAGTTTTTGTATTTGCTAACGGTTTAATCGCTGAACTGCTTATTTGATTATAAAATATAATCTCCCGATTACCGCATATCCTAATACTCAAATAATCAGCAAAACAATGTATACCTACTCATTTGAAAAACTAGATGTTTGGAATTTAGCCAGAGGTCTTACAAAAAAGATTTACCAGCTAACAAAGACTTTTCCAGATGAAGAACGTTTTGGTTTGGTCTCGCAATTGAGACGAGCTACAACATCAATTGGAATAAATCTAGCAGAGGGTTCAGGGCGAATAACTGGAAAAGAACAGGCTCGTTTTACTGAGGTGTCCTACTCCTCTCTTATGGAGGTGCTTGCTGTGCTTATTCTATGCACAGATTTGGAATTTATGTCTGAAGAACAGTTAATACACTTGCGTCCAAGCATAGATGAAATAGGAAACAAACTTAATGCTATGAGAGCTGCGCAATTAAAAAGATCGAAGTGAATAATCACCAGTTTTTGAATTGGCCAACTGTTGAATCGTTAAACTGCTTATTTGATCAGAAGCATAAATACTCGAATCAACGAATCACCAATTCACCGAATAACCAATTTTAACCAAATCACCGAATAATCGCATTACCGATTCAACAAATCACCAATTCGCCAAATAACCAATTTTAACCAAATCCCCATTTAACCCCTAAAACCCTTAAGCCACATGAAATTCACGGAACTAGCAGTTCAAGCGAAAGAGGCAGCTTACGAGGCTGGAAAAAAAATCCTTGAGATCTACGAAACGGGAGATTTTTCAGTGGAGGCGAAATCAGATGATTCTCCTTTAACAAAAGCAGATAAGGCTGCACATAAGATTATTGTCGAAGGACTACAAGAAAGTGGTTTTCCAATTTTATCAGAGGAGGGAAGAGATATTCCCTATGAAGAAAGAAAAGATTGGGAGCGTTTCTGGATGGTAGACCCTCTGGATGGAACCAAAGAGTTCATCAAAAAAAATGGCGAGTTTACGGTGAACATTGCGCTAATAGAAAGAGGAAAACCTGTCCTGGGCGTAGTTTATGCACCAGTTTTGGATAAAATGTACTACACCATTAACCGGGAAGGTGCAGTAATGGAGGAGCGAGGATTTGCTTACGAACTCAAACCAGCCTATGGATCGACCGTACACAATATTGTCGCATCTCGCTCCCATAAATCCCAGGAAACAGAAGAGTTCTTAGCGCAATACCCCAAGGCGGAAATAGTAAGTATGGGTTCTTCCCTAAAATTTATGCTTCTGGCAGAGGCAAAAGCCCAGCTATACCCGCGCTTTGCTCCCACTATGGAGTGGGATACCGCTGCAGCCCATGCCATTTTATCCGTTTTAGGTTACTCGGTGCACAAACCCAAAGGAGAAGAGCTGGAGTACAATAAGGAAGATTTACTGAATCCGTATTTTATTGCTGAGATGAAGAGTTAAAGTGATCACGGGTTTATGGGGACGCATAAAGAATTAGAGGTTTGGCAACAAAGCATGGAATTAGTTGAAGCTCTGTACGCTTTAACTAAGAATTTTCCTAAAGAAGAATTATACGGGTTTACTTCTCAAATTCGAAGATCAGCAATATCGGTTCCGTCCAATATTGCAGAAGGATCGGCACGCAAAGGAAATAAGGAAAATATTCAATTTCTGTATGTAGCGCTGAGATCCCTTGCAGAATTAGAAACGCAATTATTGATTTCAAAGCGATTGCAATACTTGGCCGATGATGCATGTTTAGAATCACTGGAAGTTATAAGGCGAAAATTGTTGAACTACATTAAGTACTGCAAAACCCTTTAACAAGTCACCCCGTAGCCTCTCAGCACCTAAACCCATAAACCCATAAACCCATCAACCCATAAACTCATCAACCCATCACCCCTTGATCTCCATCGTCTCTCCAGTTTACAACGCAGCAAGCACCATCCAACCACTCATTGCGGGGATTGAAACTGCCATGGAGAAAATAGCAGAGCCCTATGAAATAATCCTGGTAGACGATGCCAGTACCGACAATTCCTGGCAATTGCTGAGAAACGAAGCTACCCAGCACGTCAATCTTCGGGTTTATCATAATCCAAAAAACTTGGGGCAACATCCCACCATTTATAAAGGGTTAAGGCACGCCACAGGCGATTGGATCGTAGTGTTGGACTGCGATCTGCAAGACCAACCCGAGGAAATTCTTAAGATGTGGAGAAACAAAGTTTCTGATGCAGATGCCATCATTGGTCTTAGAAAAGAAAGAAAGGATAAGCTGATTAAAACAGAGGGCAGCGCATTGTTTTACTGGATCTTGGGTTGCTTAACAGGTAAAAAACTAAATCCGCAGGTAGCCAATTTTGGGCTTTATCATTCCGCTTTGATTAGTAAGATACTAGACCAGGGCAAAAAAAAATTCTTTCCCATGGATGTGCACAATCTGGCTCTCAATCCACAGTTTGTTGAGGTGCAGCATGCTGCCGCTTCTAAAAGTTCCTATTCCTTGTTAGGTAGGATACAACTGGGTTTTCAGGTAATAAAGCAGCAAATCCATGCTGGATAATCTTGAAGCTGTAATCGGGTCAGGTGCAATTCCAAAACTGTTGGATTGGGATTCAAATTTTTTTGGATTTCCCATAGCCTCCATCCAATTAGAGAGCATAAAACAGCAAATAGATCCTGAAAAATTATCCTCACAGCACCTCTTGTACCTGGAAAGTACATTTCAGGCAACATCGTATATCATTCCTGGCTATAGCTGTTCTTACCAGGGCTCAAAAATGACCTTTCAAGCAGCTCCAAAAAAGTCATCACTTCCCTGTAACGCTATACTGGGATTGGAATTAGAGGCTAAAAACCAAAAAGAATTATTGGAGTTGAGCTTAACTGCAGGCAAGTATTCTCGCTTTAACTGCGATCCGAACTTTTCGGTAAATCAGTTCCAGGCGCTTTATACCCGCTGGATTAAGGAGTCATTGCTTGGGAATTTGGCAGAAGAAATTTTTGTTGTGCGAGATGCAAATAGGATAGTTGGATTTGCAACAGTAAAAATTGAAGGGGGAATCGCCTCGGTTGGATTGATAGCAGTTCACCAAGAATATAGAAAGCAAGGAATAGCACGGAGCTTATTAGACAGCGTAAGAGACTTTGCTTTTCACCGGGGCTTGTCTTCGGTTTTTATCACGACTCAAGGAGAAAATTTATTGGCGCAGGAATCTTTTTTCAAGGCAGGATTTACCTTTAGCGCACAACGCTTTATCCAACATTATTGGAAAATTTAGAATTTAAACCCGATCACCGCAGAGGGACTATTCCACTCTCTAAACCCGCCTATACTGGAAAGGAGATGGAATATGTTGCACAAGCTATTCACAGTGGACAAACAGGAGGCAATGGACCATTTACCAGAGCCTGTCAACAATGGTTTAAGGAGCATTTTGGATTTGATCACTGCTTATTGACAAGCTCTTGTACCGATGCTCTGGAGATGGCAGCCTTGCTTTTTGATATAAAGGAAGGGGATGAGGTGATTGTTGCCGATTATAATTTTACTTCGGCAGCTAACGCATTTCTGTTGCGCGGGGCTAATGTGGTTTTTGCGCCATCAAGAATTGATCACCCCGGTATGGATGAAGCAGCCATTTCGGATTTAATCACTCCGCAAACCAAGGCCATTGTGGTGATGCACTATGCGGGTGTTGCTTGCGACATGGATCAAATCATGGCCATTGCCGAAAGGCATCAGCTAAAGGTGGTAGAGGATGCTGCGCATTGCATGGATGCCTTTTACAAGGGTCAACGCCTGGGAACCTTCGGTCATTTATCAGCCTTTTCTTTCCACGAGACTAAAAATATTTCCTGTGGAGAGGGGGGGATGTTGCTAATTAATGACCCACAACTCCTGGATAGAGCAGAGATTTTATGGCAAATGGGCACGAATAGGTCTGCCTATCAGCGCGGAGAGAGTAAAGATTATTCCTGGAAAGGAATTGGATCTTCCTATTTAATGTCGGATGTAAATGCCGCCATCCTTTTGGCCCAACTAGAATCCCTAGAAGAAATCCAAAAAGAACGATTACAACTTTGGACCAATTATTACCGGGAATTGCGCGCTTTAGAATCACCTTTGTTGAAGCTTCCAATTATTCCAGGCTATGCCACCCACAATGCGCATAATTTTTATGTGCTTCTCGCAACCAGATCGCTTCGCGATAAATTGATGAAAAGCTTAGGTTCACTTGAGATTACGGCATCCCCACACTTTCGTTCTCTAGATATGGACCATAAACTTCAGCACGGCTTGCTAAGCTTGGTGCCCATTAAGAATCAACCTCAATACCCTGAAAGAATCTTGCGTTTACCGTTATTTCCAGGTTTAGAGACCAAGGTGCAACAGCGTGTTATTGCAGCCATTAAAAGTTTTATCAAGGAATTTGAGGACTAACGATGCTCAAAAGAATACCAAAAGCTTGATAAAACTTTTGAACAGGTTAAAATTTGATTCTCCTTTTTGGGTGTCTCCTTTTGGATGGATGTTTTTTGGCTTATCCATCGTGTTTCTCTGGAGTTTTGTCCCAGGATACCTTCCAAACACAACATTTCTAATTCATGATAACCTGGAAAGCAACGTGGTTTGGGCTATTGACATTGCAGAGCGATCCAGTTTTTTTGCAGCTTGGGATAGTCCTGTGAATGCAGCGATGGGAGGGGTAAAGCGCTATTGTTATCCGAGTGAGTTTTACCTTTTTACGCTACTTATAAAGGTCTTTGGAGCAAAAGTGGGTTATATTTTTAATTACACTTTACTTCATGTCGTTGCATATTGTGGTGCTTATGGTTTAATCTGGGTCATAACCAAGAGTAAGTTTTTGGCTTTCTTAAGCGCCTTATACTTTGCTTTTGTTCCTTTTTGGCCACCTGCCTCACTATCAGCAGCGGGATTGCCTCTTTTGCTTGTTTGCCTTTATTTTATTGGAATTAAACGCCACCTTTTAATGGCAACAGGAGGATTACTCTTATATGGACTTGGCTCATTGTTTTTCTTTTCCACCCTATGGGCTTGCATCATCATTTTTGGGCTAATGTTCAGCTTAGTCTTGGGAAAATATATTACCCCTCATTTTTTTAAAAGGATATCGCTTGGTTTAGTAGTGGTTATGCTATTTAATGCAGCCTTGGATTGGAGGCTTTTCTACAGTCAATTAATAGCTGGTGATCTTTTGCACCGCTCCATGTGGGGTGCAGAGCACCTCTATAATTACAGGTGGTTGGAATTGCCCAAATTGGTATTCAAACAAATATTTTTTGGGCATTATCATTTCTGGACAGGCTTACAGGGATTAGTGATTGCCATCCTACTTGCCTTTCCCTTTGCAATTCGAAATAAAAAGTCCACTTACCTAATACTTATTCTTGTTGGTTTTGTAATTCTGGCGAGTACATTATCGTTTATCAGGGATCTAGACATTACTCAGTCATGGGTACTGCGAAGTTCCTTTGGTTCGCTAAATCCGAGATTCACAGCTGTTATTCCCACTCTACTATTATTGCTGTTTGCAGTTGGCATTAAATACTTGCTTCCGGGATTAAAAAAGGCTTTAATTCCCCTTTTGGTCCTTGGCGTACTATGCAATCTATTTTGTGTACCTTATTTTCATAAAGATTTCAGGCAGATTCAGTGGTCCGAAAATTTATTTGCCCAAAGCTTTTCTACTTCCAACTCGCAAAGCCACAGCGCCTGGAGTGAATTTTATATGACCAGGGGCTTCCACAAGATGAAAAAGAGCGTGGTTAACGCGGATTCAATTACCCTGGCATGCCTTAATTTTCGTCCCGAGATAGCAAGATACCATGGTTTTAAGACTGTGGGAGCCTATTTGGCAACCATAGATCTAGAAGCCTATAACGAGGTTAGAAATGCAGTTGGCACTGAAAATCAGAAAAACCTTAAAAATTATCTTAGTAGAGCTTACATCAATTTCGATTCAGACTCGATAGAGGAAACAATAAGAGCCTTGGAAGTATTTGACCTGGATTATTTATGTTGGAAAAAAGAAAAGGAAGGGAATCTAAAACTTCCCAATTTTCTGGAAAGTTCAAATTTTTTGGATTTTGGTGATTTCCTATTGTTTTCTCCGCCCTTATAAGCATTGTAAATGGGAGCTAGGATTTATTCCTCGTGAAATTCCCGTATTAGCTTTTCGATAAATCCTCAAATTTCAATTGCTTAAACCTTGTACTACATGAAAAAAGAGGCATTTTCGCGGCCGCCTTGGGTATCATTTTTTCCCCATAATTGTCGTTTTTGTGACCGACTTGGCGAAGCCGTGCCTAAATTTTACGCTGTTTGAATCTATTTCAAAGCATTTCTAAAACCCTAGCAATCCTTAAGCCACAGGGCTTATTTAAGGTGTTTAGAGTCCTGATACTTACACTGGTTTCGGGTTTCTTTGATGTAGTGGGTTTAGCAGCAATACTGCCTATCATTTCCATCATTGTAGACGAGTCCTTAATTCAAACCAATTATT
>JBMYJC010000106.1:0-6576 GCA_049594055.1 Luteibaculum sp.
GAATACCGTAAAGCTTGCCTTTGACATGTTTGCCAATCAGGCTCATCATTATGGGGAATTAGTGCTGCGTCCTGCCGGATTGGTTGGAAGCGGTAACCTGAATATGTTTAAAGGAAAAGTGAGCTCAGATCTCTTTACTTTTAATAACTCAAACGCTTTTGCAGACACAGCCGATTTTGAGTTAAAGTCTATGGAAGAAAACAAGCTGGCAATTCAAACCAGCAATGTTCAGGCTCAAATTGACTTTGCATACAAGGTGGGGAACTTTACCGCCAATGATATCAACGAATCCAAGGTTACCTTCCCAAAAAACCAGTACGTATCCTTTATGGATAACTACAAGTGGTTGATTGAGGATGAATTGATTGAGATGTCTAGCACGCGCCCAACTGCCGCGGAAGATTCTACCAGTTTAGCGTCCAAGTTGGTGTCCATCCATCCGGATAAAGACAGCTTACAGTTTGTTGCTCCATTGGCTATTTATGATATCAAAGAGAACATTATTCGTGCCGAGAAGGTGGAGCGCATTACCGTTGCCGATGCTTACATAGAGCCAGTGGATGGTAAAGTAAATATCTTGCCCAATGCCGAAATTGAGGAGTTGAAAGATGCAACCATCACGGCCGATTACATCAACCAATTCCACACCATTTTTAATGCTACCGTGAATATCGTGTCCAGGAAAAAGTATCTGGGTAGTGGGAAATATGATTACGAGGATGAGTTTGGAGCAAAACAGGAAATTGCCTTCGAGAACATCAACATAGATAGCACAGGCCATACTTTTGCGGTGGGGTTAATCCCTGAAGATCAGGGCTTTAAGCTAAACTCCTACTTTGACTATAAAGGAAATGTAATGCTGAAGGCCTTAGAGAAGGGCTTGAGTTTCTCTGGGGCGACCCAGCTTAAAACAAACTGCGATCGTATTGATCAGAACTGGTTGGTATTTAAGGGGCAAATTGATCCAAAGGATGCACTTATTCCATTGGAAGGAAGCATGAAAAACGACAAGGGAGAGAGCCTGGCAGCAGGAATTGTTATCAGTGTGAACTCCGATGATGTTTATCCAACCTTTATATCTAAGAAAGAGAATACCACGGATCCCGAGATCACAAAAGCCAGTGGATTCCTTTGGTATAACGATGCTTTAAAGTCCTACCAAATTGGCTCTAAAAGTCGCAATGAGGGAGGAAAAGAAGGCAACGTTATTAGTCTAAACACCCAAACTTGTGATCTCAGCTCGGAGGGTGAATTTGATTTTGGAATGCCCTTGGGTCAGGTAAAACTGAAGGGCTACGGTAAAACCAGGTACACTTACAGCAATGCTAAAACGGAGTTAAGTGGTTTGGTAAGCGTTGACTTTTACCTGGATAAAAAGATGCTGCAGATTATAAATGATCAAATCAAGGAGTTTCCCTTCTTACAGCCTTTAAATATTGGTTCTTCTTACTATGTAGAGGCCGCAAAAGCCTGGGGTGATGCCAAAAAAGCAGAGCAATTGGAAAAAGACCTGAATGAGAAAGGAGTCTTAGAAAAATTACCAGAGGAAATGCAAAAATCCTATGTCTTAACCGACATGAATTTTACCTGGGATACGGCACAAATTTCCTGGGTTTCATCTGGAGCGGTTGGTATTGCCAGCATAGCCGAATCTCCTGTTTTCGCCAAAATGAGAGGAAAAATGCAGGTGATGAAATCCAAGCGTGGAAATGAATTGAATTTGTATTTTGAGCTGGATCCTCAGCAATGGTACTATTACCGTTACAAATTGGATGCGAACCCGAGGATGCAAACATATAGCCCATTCGAAGCGTATATGAGTAGGCTAGCAGAATTAAAGGATGGCGACAAAGAGGTTAAAGGCAAGAAAGACGAGCCGGATTACCGATTTGAGCTTGCTACCAGAACAAGTAAAGATGCGTTTTTAGACCGTTTTAAATAAGTAACTATGCTACTTAACACCACCAACACCACACCGGAAGAAATTGCACAGGAAAAACTCTTGGTTCAGGAAACCAAAACACATCAGTTGATTTTGTTTAATGACGATGTGAACACCTTTGACCATGTGATTGAATGCTTGATGAGCATTTGCGGTCACACCGAATTGCAGGCAGAGCAATGTGCATATATTGTTCACTACAAAGGTAAATGTGTTGTAAAAGAAGGCGACTTAGAGACCATGGTTAGCATGTGCACGCATTTATTGCACGAGCAGTTAAATGCAGAGGTTAATTAAGCTTTTTCTAGGAGCATTTAAGAATATATCTATCTTTGCAGCCCAATTCGGCCTTGTAGCTTAACTGGATAGAGCACCTGACTACGGATCAGGAGGTTCGGGGTTCGAATCCCTGCAAGGTCACAAAACCGCGTCTTGAAAAGGCGCGGTTTTTTTATTTCCGGAGGCAGTAAAAGCTTGCTTTTAAACTGCCGGAGGGAATAAAAAGACCCGCATGAAAGAATTTCATGCGCGGTTTTGTGTAACTCCCCCAATTGGATGCTGCACTGGAGGTGCAGCAATCTCTGAAACAGTTCCGGAGGCAGTAAAAGCTTGCTTTTAAACTACCGGAAGGATACGATATCCTAACCCTAACCAAATTGTCTCCATTGATTAGTGGATTAGTATTTAGTACAGCTGATCAGCTAATAATGCAACTAAATGTAGTTACATTGCGTTTGTGTCAAAGAAAGAAAAACTGGTTAAAAGATTTTTATCTCTACCCAAGGATTTTCATTACCAGGAGATGGTTCAACTCCTGGGTTATTTTGGGTTTACTGAGATTAAAAAAGGAAAAACCAGTGGATCTAGGGTAAAATTTGAGAATAATAAAGGCCTTGCAATAATTATGCACAAACCTCACCCTAGTGGCCTTATGAAGCATTATCAATTAAAACAAATGAAAGAGCTCTTAGAATTATGAAATACCTTGAATACAAAGGTTATACAGGTAGTATAGAGTATAATCATGATGATTGTATACTTTTTGGAAAGGTGCTGGGTATTCAGGGACTAATTTCTTATGAAGGCCAAACCGGCAAAGATTTAGAAACTGATTTTAAGGAAGCGATTGATGAATATTTAGCCTTATGTCAGGAGTCGGGTAAACACCCCGAAAAACCATATAAAGGGAGTTTTAATGTCCGTATTCCTGCATCATTGCACCAACGGGCAGCATTGTTAGCAAGAGAGGCTAAAATGTCTCTTAATACTTTTGTTGCCGAGTCAATACGGTTGAGGGTATCAAAGGAGGATCTGCAATAGAAAGGCACTCACCTGATTTAGAGCCAATATTCGGCTGCACTCCTCTTTATTGTAATTGAAGCCTAGAATTTAATATTAGGTAATTGGTCAACCGGCAGACCTGAGAATTTTTATCCTTTAGTAGTGGTGCTCGAAGTCAAACAGAATAATATTGTGTTAATGTCTGTTGAAAGGCATTTCACAGAAATATAATATGGTTATCTCGCGTTGTGTTAAAAAAAATATCTGTAAAAAATTTATTGTGTTATAACCGCGTTAAATACCTGACTATCAGTCAGTAAGTCATCTTGCTCATCACTTTTGTCGAAAAAATTTAACAGTACATCCAGAAAACACGGGCAACTATCGATTGAGAGTCCCGTTTTTAGACAAACCAAACCTGAATAACATGAAAAAGTTTAAATCTATTGTAAGTCTCGCACTAGCATCTGCAGTGCTGTTCTTAGGGTCTTGTTCTAAGGACATTCAAAACCCAAGTACCACAGAGCAAATTGCTCCAGATAACGAAACGGTGCAAAAGGCAGTAAACGCTCCAATTGAGGATCAGTACATTGTGGTGTTAAAAGAGACCGCTGTACCCCAACAGCTTTTATTAGTACCCAACTACCTGGCTAAACTGCAAATGGTTTATGATGTTGCCAAAGGATTACTTGCGACTATTCCCGGTGGATCGGATGTAGCGCTAAAAAACGTGTACGCTGAGGTGTTTCCTGGCTTTGCAGCCCAGCTTACCGCAACTCAAAAGGCTGCCTTAGAAGCACTTCCTCAAATTGCCTTCATTGAGCAAGATCAAATCATGTCCATCATTGGATCCGATCCAAAAGCCACCGGCTCTTCTGCTCAAGCGGATGAAAAGCCATACGGTATTCTTCGCACTGGACATGCCTCTGGGGCCGGAAAAACTGCTTATGTGATTGATACTGGAATCGATTTAGATCACCCAGATTTGAATGTGAACACCGAGTTAAGCAAAGATTTTACAGGTAATACAGCAGGTTGCGGTTTACTGGGAATACTTTTTGGTTGTCCTGACCAAGTGGGAAGCCCTGACGATGGAAATGGTCATGGAACCCATTGTGCCGGTACTATTGCAGCAAAAAGCAACGGATCAGGTGTTCTTGGCGTTGCCTTTGACGCCACTGTAGTAGCAATAAAAGTTCTTGGCGACAACGGCTCGGGCTCTAACTCCGGGGTTATTCAAGGAGTTGATTACGTAGCCAGCACTGCTTCCAGAGGAGATGTAGCAAACATGAGTTTGGGTGGAGGTGCCAGTAGCGCTTTAGATAACGCAGTTAGAAATGCTGCCTCAAGAGGAATTCTATTTGCACTAGCAGCTGGTAACGATAGTAGAGATGCGAATAGTTCTTCACCTGCTCGCGCAAATGGTAGCAATATTTATACGGTTTCTGCCATGAACAGCAGCGACCGCTTTGCCAACTTCTCCAATTTTGGCAATCCACCCGTAGACTTCTGTGCGCCAGGGGTGAGTGTGAAATCAACTTATAGAAATGGTGGTTATGCAACGCTAAGCGGGACGAGTATGGCAGCACCGCACGTTGCGGGTATTTTGTTGCTAAGAGGAGGAGCTCCTTTAACCGATGGGTTTGTAATCAACGATCCAGATGGTACGCCAGACCCAATCGCACACCTGTAAAAGCATTACAGGAAATTAAATGGCTGCCTTGCTAGCCAGAACAACATAAAAAAACTCCGATTAGACATGTTTAACCAAGTCCGATCGGAGTTTTTAGTTTTAAGATTTATCTCTTTCTGCAGATCTTAATTGATCTCCACCAACTTTAATTCAAAAGTAAGGTCTTCTCCAGCCAATGGGTGATTAGCATCCACGATAAAAGAATTCTCTTTAACCTCTTTTACTACTAAAGGAACTTGGTTGCCATCTGGAGTTTGAGACATCAACTGCATGCCCACTTTAGGCTTTAAATCGGGAGAAAGCTGCTCGTTAGGAACCTCTTGGATAAGGTCGTCATTGCGCTCACCATACGCCTCTGCGGAAGGGATATTGATGGTTTTGCTTTCATCCACTTTCATTCCCATTACCGCATTTTCAAAACCAGGTATAATTTGGCCACTTCCCAAAGTAAATTCAAGCGGCTCTTTTCCCTCCGATGAGTCGAAAACCTCACCGTTGCTAAGGGTGCCTGTATAATGCACTTTTACTTTGTCGTTTGCTTTTACTGTCATAACTAAAAATTTGAATCTGCTAAGTACTGGTTATTTTAGGGACTAGCCAAATGAGACCCATTGAGAAAATCAATAAAGCCCCAACCGAATAGTTAGAGTTTTACAAAGCGTTTTCTAACAGAACTGCCATCGTTGAACTGAATATGCACTATATAAAGACCTGATTGCAGATCACTAATGGCAATGCTTTCTACCGATTTATTGGAACGTCCTTCTAATACGATTGCTCCTTCAAGTGAAACGATGCGGTAGCTAATATCCCGGGCTCCCAGAGGCATTTCCATTAACAACTGGTTTTTAGCAGGAGAGGGGTAAATGTTTACCGGAGAACTCCCTGCGAGGCTATTTCCAAAACCTGTAGAATTCAGGGTAGTAACTTCGCGTTCATCTCCACCGCACAATTTATACAGTGGGTAGTTGCCCGTATTACTGTTCTCATTGTATTCAAATACACGGATGTAATATTTGGTTTTGGGATCTAAATTGGTGACCTCCACACTGTTTCCTGTTCCATTATATACTACATAGGTATTATTGCCTAACTGATCTCCCTGGCCGTAGGCGCTATTTGCAGAGTAGGAGCTTCCATCTAGTGGAAAGTCGTTAATTGGGTAGAATTTATTCATCACTACCATACGCTTATCTCCATTTCCTTTGCTCCAGGAGAGGTTTATTTTATCCGCCTTTACAGAAGGAATTGAAATATTCCCCGCATTGCTGGTGGGAAGATCCATCAGATCGTGGTTTGGAAAAGATGAGGTTTGAGAAATGCAAAACCAAGGCAGGTTATCAAAATCGGTCCAAAACTGGTTTTCTGTGGCTCCTATTTGTCTCTTGTTTAATAAAATGGCCCAATTGTATTCCCCTATGGTTCTTCCAATAAAAGTTGCGGTGCCGTCCAAAGATCCAGTGTGCCACCATGCTTGAGAATTAACACCCCAGCCTTTTGCATAGGACCGATTGTTGGTGGAAGCTGTGGTCATCACATCGATCGTTCCTGAACTAAGTATATCGGGTTTACTGTTAAATCCATCAACGGCACAAAGCAGCTTTACAAGATCTCTTGAACTGGCAATCCAGCCACCATGGGCATCCATAGCCTCAATGTT
>JBMYJC010000107.1:0-6573 GCA_049594055.1 Luteibaculum sp.
TGATTTGTGAGCCAATGTGAAAATGCAATCCACCCAAATGAACATTGGGCAAAGATTTAGCTAGTTGAATAACCGTTTTTATGGCATCTGGAGACAAGCCAAATTTATTCTCACTCAAGCCCGTTGTGATGTTGGCATGGGTAAAAGACTGCACATTGGGGTTTATTCTAATGTTCACACTTGCTTTCACCTCCAAACGAGCTGCTATTTCTTGGATAACCTCCAATTCCTGCAAGGACTCCACATTAAAGCGAGCAATACCAATGTTAAGGGCAGTTTCAATCTCTCTATCGGTTTTTCCAACCCCGGCAAAAACAATTTCAGCTGGAGAAAACCCTTCCTTATAAGCGCACTTTACCTCGTTGCCACTCACACAGTCGGCTCCAAATCCATACTGCTTTACACGGGATAAAATCTCTGGATTAACATTTGCTTTTAATGCATAATGCACCTTGTAGCCATATTTATCTGCCTCCCTTTTGCAAGAATTGAGGGTTTCTTCCAACAAGCTTAGGTCGTATAAATAAAATGGCGTTGGGTATTTAGATAATTGTTGTGCGAGTGAATCCAAGTTTAGCCTAGCTTAAAAAGTTCTTTGTTAAACGCTACCAGGGTGGCTGCTTTGTATGCTGAAGGAACCAACAAACTTACATTGTGTTTAGATCCGCCAAAAGAAATCATACGAATTGGAACTTCGGTGAGTGCTTTGGTAACCTCAAATGCCACTCCCTTTTCATCTCCAATAGAATTTCCTACGATGGAGACTATGGTCATATCGTCCTCCACTTCTACTACTCCATACAACCTCAAATCTTTCACAATGCTTTCCAGGTGCGCGGTATTGTCTATGGTAACAGATACGGCCACCTCAGAAGTGGTGATAAGGTCTATTGGCGTTTTGTATCGCTCAAAAACCTCAAAAATGGCCCGTAAAAAACCGTAAGCCATCAACATTCTCCCAGATCGAATGGTAATTGCAGTTATCTCATCTTTAGCCGCTACCGCTTTTATTTTTCCTTTTTCGCTATCCGCGGAAATGGTTGTGCCCGGAGCTGAAGGCTCCATGGTGTTTTTCAATAGAACGGGAATATTGTTAAAACGAGCAGGCAGAATACTGCTTGGATGCAAGATCTTAGCACCAAAATACGCCAACTCGGCCGCTTCATCATAGCTAAGGCGTGCTATTGGCTTTGTGGGCTTTACGATACGCGGATCGTTGTTATGCATGCCGTCTATATCGGTCCAAATTTGGATTTCCTCAGCCAAAACTGCGGCCCCAACTAGGCTGGCTGTGTAATCGCTTCCCCCTCTTTTTAAATTGTCAACCTCGCCAAAAGCATTCCTACAGATATATCCTTGGGTAATAATTATATCCTCGCCATCAGTTTCAAGAAATGGTTTTATTTCCTCTGCTATATACTTTGCATCCGGCTCGCCTTCCTCGTTAATGCGCATAAAATTTAATGCCGGAATGAGTTTGGCTTTTATTTGACGCTCGTGTAAATGCAGGATAAAAAGCTCGGTGGAAATTAATTCGCCTTGGGCTAAAATGGATTTTTCTAAATGCGAGGAATATTCTCCCAGTGCACTCTCTTTTAAGAAAGAAAAGTGTCTTCCGAAGCTTTCTTTTGCTTGTTTAATGAAGCTCTCCTGTTTATAAAGGTCTTTTATTTTCTGCTGATATTCTTGATCTAAGGCTAGTAGCAATTCCTGGGCTGCCAGTTTGTTTCCCTTACTCAAGTATCCACACAACTCTACCAACTTATTGGTCGTGCCAGACATAGCGCTCAACACTACCAACTTTTTTCCTTTTACCCCCAAAAGGATATCAGAAACCTGACGCATTCGTTCTGCAGAACCTACAGAAGTCCCGCCAAACTTTAAAACCTTCATATTATTTTGCTAAAGGCGGCAAATGTACCGATTTGCAAAAAGAAAATTTGGCAAAACATTCAATTTATAGGTTATTAAAAATTAGCGGTGGAAAAGCATATGAGTTTTAACCGTGAGGAAATACACTTTGCGCCTACCTTGAGAAAAAAATAGCGAATGCCTAGAGCCAAAAAATCTAAGAAGCTGTTTGTACTAGACACTTCTGTTATCCTCCACGATCACCGCTCCATACATGAATTTGAAGAACACGATGTGGCCATCCCCATCATTGTTTTGGAAGAGCTGGATAACTTTAAACGAGGAAATGAATCTAAAAACTTTGAGGCTCGAGAGTTTATTCGAATCATAGATAAGCTCTCAGAAAAAAACACACTCAACAGTTGGATTACGCTAAACCAAAAGCAAAAATCTCGCTTTAAAATCCATTTCAGCAATGGATCGCCCTCTGAACGGGCAGAGAAAAGCATGGGAAATAAACCCGATCATAAAATCCTGGATGCAGCGCTGGAGTTAAAGGATGAAAATGAAGACCGGTTAACCATTTTGGTTACCAAAGACATTAACCTGCGACTAAAAGCTAAAGCCCTTGGCTTGCAAGCCGAGGATTACGAAACGGGAAAGGTTAAAGTAGAAACCGATCAGTTTAAAGGCATCGAAATGCTAGAGGTAGCAGACGATGATCTGATAAGAAAAGTCTTTAAAGACAAAGTAACCGATGACCTGAGTATAATTGACGGCCACGTAAAAGCCAATCAGTTTTACATTGTAAAAAATGGCTCTTCCTCCCTTCTAGCCTACTACAACCCCATAAACCAAACTGTTAATCGGGTTGAGAAACAATTTGTATACGGCATAAAACCAAAAAATGCAGAGCAAACTTTTGCCATACACGCATTGCTCAATCCCGACATTAAGTTGGTGAGTATTACCGGTGTTGCAGGAACTGGGAAAACGCTGATTGCATTGGCCAGCGCCCTGGAACAGAAAAACAATTACAAGCAGATTGTTTTAGCCAGACCTATTGTCCCACTGAGCAATAAAGAGATTGGGTACCTGCCGGGATCTGCACAGGATAAAGTAAACCCGTACATGGCTCCACTTTGGGATAACCTTTCTTACATAAAAAACCAGTTTAAAGAAACGGAGAAGAAATACCAGCAAATCATGCAAATGCAGGAGGAAGGAAGAATTGTGGTTTCTCCTCTGGCCTTTATTCGTGGAAGAAGTTTGAGTGACGTGATGTTTATCATTGATGAAGCCCAAAACCTAACGCCACACGAAGTAAAAACCATTGTTACACGAGCTGGGGATAATGCTAAACTGGTATTTACGGGTGATGTAAGGCAAATTGACACGCCCTATCTGGATGAACACAGTAATGGATTAACCTATTTAATTGACCGTTTGCAAGGTCAGGATCTATACGCGCATATCCACCTGGAGAAAGGCGAGCGCTCTGAATTAGCTAATTTGGCCAACGATTTACTCTAAAAAATATCCTACATGCATTCGGTTGGAATACCCGTTTTAAAGCTGGCCTCATTCACACATGGAGATGCGGCAAGCCGCAAGCAATTTGTTGAGGATTTAGGAGCCGCATATAGCGGTATAGGCTTTGCTGCCATTGATGATCACGATATCTCGTCAAAAGAAATTCATGCGCTGTATGAGGCGGTTAAGCGCTTTTTTGCTTTGGAAGATCATGTAAAAAAGCAATACGAAATAGAAGGCATGGCCGGACAACGCGGTTACACTTCTTTTGGCAAGGAACACGCAAAAAATTCAAGCGTTGGCGATTTAAAGGAGTTCTACCACTTTGGTCAGGAAATACCAGAGTCGCACCAGGATGCAGATCTTTATCCCAGAAATATTTTTTGCAAGGAAGTGCCTGCGTTTAATGACAACTGCCTCTCAATATTCAGAAAATTAGAGGACATGGGCCGTAGTATGCTGAGAGCCATTGCCTTGTTCCTGGATTTGAATGAAAACTATTTTGACGAGCACATATATCACGGGAATTCTATTCTAAGACCCATCCATTATCCTCCTATAAAATCAGAACCTGCCTCAGCGGTGAGAGCTGCAGCACACGAGGACATTAATCTCATCACCTTGTTAATTGGTTCTAGTGCAGATGGTCTTCAGGTATTAAATAAGGATAATGTATGGATAGACATTAAGGCCGAGGAACAAATGATTGTAGTGAATGTGGGTGACATGCTACAGCGATTGAGCAATGGAGTTTTAAGCTCTACAACGCATCGCGTAATAAACCCTCCGAAAGAAAAATGGCATTTGCCCCGATATAGCATTCCTTTCTTTTTACATCCCAGATCTGAAATGCCTTTAAACGCACTTGAAAATTGCATAAGTGCTAACAACCCAAAACGATGGCCAGACATTACCGCTGGTGATTATCTTAAACAAAGACTGATCGAAATAGGTTTACTAAAGTAAACCGTTGAAAACATGGATAAGCACGCAGTTTACAGTCGCATTCTCCTCGTTTATGCAGCTTAAATTTTACGGAATTAAATTTGGTTAAATTTTTATATCATTCATAATCAGTGTTTTATAGCAATTATTTAAATTAGTATTTAGCCCTTTATTTAGTTGTTTTTAGCGCTAAATTTGGCGTATGGATACAGCTGGATTTGTTCGCAGGTTACAGAAGTTAATGGATGATCACAAAATCAATCCAAGTAGTTTAGCAAATAAGATCGGTGTTCAGCGTTCTACCTTCTCACATCTACTAAGTGGCAGGAATAAACCCTCCGTTGATCTCTTGTTAAAAATTATTGACGCCTACCCTCAGTACTCTTTAGATTACCTGGTTTTAGGCAAAGAAGAGGGAATTAACCCCGCTCCTATTAAAACAGACCAGAAGATCAAAACGGTTACAGATGTAACCGTGGATAAAACAATGGTGGTTTTAAAACCAGATGGGACATATGAGGAATACGTAAAAGCAAATTAGCCTGCTTGTATTATTACCTTTGCGGCTAAATTTTACGCACTGTGCTGAAAGAGGAGATAGAAAAACGGAAAACCTTTGCTATTATAAGTCACCCGGATGCCGGAAAAACCACATTAACAGAGAAATTCCTGCTATTTGGTGGAGCTATTCACACGGCTGGCGCGGTTAAATCCAATAAAATAAAGAAGAGTGCCACCTCCGACTTCATGGAGATTGAAAAACAACGGGGTATTTCGGTGGCCACCTCTGTTATGGGTTTTGAGTACCAGGATACCCTAATTAACTTACTGGATACACCGGGGCACAAAGATTTTGCAGAAGACACTTACCGGACACTAACCGCGGTGGACAGCGTAGTACTGGTTATTGATTGCGTTAAAGGGGTTGAGGAACAAACCGAACGCCTCATGGAAGTGTGCAGGATGCGAGATACCCCTGTAATGATATTTATAAACAAGCTGGATAGGCCTGGAAAAGATCCTTTTGACCTATTAGACGAACTGGAAGAGAAACTAAGCATTCAAGTCCGCCCCCTTACCTGGCCCATTAATATGGGCGACCATTTTAAAGGAGTTTACAATATTTATGATAGTAACCTTAAGTTGTTTTCTGTAAACAAAACGAAACGGGCTTCAGATGAGGTTTTAATTGAGGACTTGAACGATGAGACCTTAGTTAGGTTAGTTGGTGAGGAAGATGCTGAGCAGCTTAGAGAAGACGTGGAGTTAATAAACGGTGTTTACGAGGAGTTTGACAAGGAAGCTTATGTTAAGGGGAAATTAGCCCCAGTGTTTTTTGGATCTGCAGTAAACAACTTCGGGGTACAAGAATTATTGGATGCATTTGTCCGTTATGCTCCCACCCCAGCCCCGCGGGAAACGAACAAAGGAGAAATAGCTCCTGCGGATAACAAATTCTCCGGCTTTGTATTTAAGATCCATGCCAACCTGGACCCCAAACACCGCGATAGAATTGCTTTTTTACGAGTTTGCAGCGGCATGTTTGAGCGCAATAAGTTCTTTCATCATGTCCGGCTCAACAAAAAGTTGCGTTTTTCTAATCCCGCCTCTTTTATGGCTCAACGCAAGGAAGTAATTGAGGAGGCTTTTGCGGGAGATGTAATTGGTTTATACGATACTGGAAATTTCAAAATAGGCGATACGCTCACAGAAGGTGATGACTTTCTTTTTCGTGGGATCCCTTCCTTTTCACCAGAAATATTTAGAGAGCTGGTAAATAGAGATCCTATGAAAACCAAACAGTTGGAAAAAGGAATCCGCCAGCTTACCGAGGAAGGAGTTGCGCAGCTTTTTATAATGAATTATGGCTCTGCAAAAGTTGTGGGGACAGTTGGGGAACTTCAATTTGACGTTATTAAATACCGCTTAGAACACGAGTACGGAGCAAAATGTGAATTCGTGGGGAAAAATTTTCACAAAGCTTGTTGGGTTACTTCCAAAGACAACAAAAAATTGGAAGACTTTAAACGAGTAAAGGGGAATTTTATGGCCAAAGACAAAGATGACCTGGATGTATTTATGGCTCAAACTCCATGGATTCTAAAGGTGGAACAAGAAAACAACCCGGACATCAAATTCCACTTTAATTCTGAATTTAAACTGGCCGATTAAAGAATTGTTAATGCTTAGCCGGCCTTAAAGTAGTCCCAGTTATTTTTGAACGCATCAGTAAATTAAATTATG
>JBMYJC010000108.1:0-6568 GCA_049594055.1 Luteibaculum sp.
CCAACCAATTGCTACATCCTCTTCTTGTTCTTCTGCCCTGCTTAACTCCTGAGCGTAAATACCAGTTTTAGCCGGGTAGCGTGGAAAAAAGTCTTCACTTAAACTGGGTAGTTGCTCTTGGGCACTCAAACCCATTTTGGGGTTTTCCCTCAGGTATTTTAATATCTCATCGCGCTGCTCTACCGTGCACCTTCCTTCCGAAAGATCCAGCAAATAGGCTCCTATGTTTTTAGCATCTAAATTCATGCTTTTAACTGCGATTGGATTAAGATTCGCTTTAGCTTTTTTCTAGCGATATAAATCTCTGATTTAACTTTAGTTTCTTCCAGACCCGATATAAGAGCCAACTCACCGTAGGAGCTGCCTTCATAATCTCTCAACACCAAAAGTGCACGGTGAACGGGGTGCAGCGTATAAAGACCTTCACTTAAGGTTCTTTGTATGCCTTGACTAGCATAGATTACTTCTTCCTCCGGACGTAGTTTGTCGGGATCTGTTTTGGCTAATTTGTGCAGGGCGTGGAATGCCGCTGAGAATAAAAATATCCGAACTTCCTTAGTTCCAATATTTTCCTTTTGCTGCCACAAGGAAGTAAAGCAGTTTTTCACCAATTCATTTGCCACCTGCCTGGAGGCGCCCACTTTTAGAACAAACCGATATAATCTGTCCGAATAAGCATCTACACATTGGTTATACTCTGCCGCAACCATGAAAGGAAATTATCAGGCCTCAAACTACTTATTTAACCAGTCGGTAATGCTTTTGTTTGAGCTTGTTTTCAATAGGAAATTGTTAATCCAACTTTAGAACGGTTAAGAAGGCTTCTTGTGGAATTTCTACCCTACCTACCTGGCGCATTCTTTTCTTTCCTTCTTTCTGCTTTTCCAAGAGCTTTCTTTTCCTGGAAATATCTCCTCCGTAACATTTAGCAGTTACGTCTTTTCTCAAGGCTTTAACGGTTTCCCTTGCTATAACCTTTGCTCCAATGGATGCTTGAATAGCAATTTCAAACTGCTGCCTTGGGATAAGCTCCTTGAGTTTTAAGCAAATTTTCTTACCCAATTCAAATGCTCTGTCTCGGTGGATAAGGGCAGAAAGTGCATCTACCTGTTCACCATTTAGCAGCATATCCATTTTAATTAGGTCTGAACGTTTGTAGCCTATGGGGAAGTAGTCAAAAGAAGCATATCCTCTTGAGAGTGACTTGAGTTTATCGTAAAAGTCAAATACAATCTCAGACAGAGGCATTTCAAAAGTTAGCTCAACGCGGTCGCTGGTTAAATAAACCTGGTTCTTTAGCTCTCCGCGTTTATCAATGCATAAATTCATTACCGCTCCCGTAAATTCAGACTTTGTAATAACCTGTGCTTTAATGTATGGCTCCTCAATAAATTCTAATTCGGTTGGAGAAGGCATTTCAGAGGGGTTATTTACAATTTTCACCTCCTTATCCTTGAGGGTGGCTACGTAACTCACGTTAGGAACCGTAGTAATAACGGTCATCTTAAACTCCCGCTCTAACCTTTCCTGCACTATTTCCATGTGCAACATGCCCAGGAATCCGCAACGAAATCCAAAGCCTAAAGCCGCTGAGGACTCTGGTTCAAAAATTAAGGAAGCGTCATTTAACTGAAGTTTTTCCAGGCAAAGTCTTAATTCCTCGTATTCATCCGTATCTACCGGATATATTCCAGCAAATACCATGGGTTTAACATCCTCAAATCCTTTAATGGCCGTGGTGCAGGGGTTTTCTACCAATGTTACCGTATCTCCAACCTTAACTTCTTTGGCCTCTTTGATTCCGGAAATTATGTATCCAACATCACCGCATCCTATTTCTTTGCGCTCGCGCATGCTGAGTTCCAGCACACCTACTTCATCGGCATCATAGGTTTTCCCGGTATTTACAAACTTTACCTTTTGTCCCTTCCTAAGTGTTCCGTTCTTAACACGGATGTATGCTATAATTCCGCGGAAAGAGTTAAACACGGAATCAAAAATCAGAGCCTGTAGGGGCGCATTTGGATCTCCCTTAGGCGCTGGAATGCGGTCTATGATGGCCTTTAAAATCTCCTGTACTCCCAATCCTGTTTTTCCACTGGCTGGAATAACATCTTCCGGATCGCAACCAATAAGGTCTACAATTTGATCCGTTACCTCCTCTGGGTTTGCAGATGGCAAGTCCATTTTATTTAAAATGGGAATGATCTCCAGGTTGTGTTCTAGGGCCAGGTATAGGTTGGATATAGTTTGTGCTTCAATACCTTGGGTGGAATCTACTATGAGCAAGGCTCCTTCACAAGCGGCAATGGAGCGAGAAACTTCGTAGGAAAAATCTACGTGCCCTGGGGTGTCAATCAAATTAAGCACGTAATCCTTTCCTTCGTGCTGGTGCTTCATCTGGATGGCGTGGCTTTTAATAGTGATTCCACGCTCGCGCTCCAAATCCATATCGTCCAGGGTTTGCTCCTTTAATTCGCGATCGGTTATGGTTTTGGTTTCTTGCAGGAGTCGATCGGCCAGCGTGCTTTTGCCGTGATCGATGTGCGCAATAATGCAGAAGTTTCTAATGTTTTCCATACCCATAATCTAACCCTTCAAATAATTGGTGAGCAAAGATAGCACAGCAATTGGTTTCTTTGGCTTTCCCGAACTACCTCAATTATTACTTTAGCGAGCAAATTTTGTTTACGTGAAGGTTATAGATCATTTAGAGCAAGCCAAAGGGAAAACACTTTTTTCCTTTGAAGTGCTTCCACCCTTAAAAGGGGATCGAATTGATAATATTTTTTCTGCTATTGATCCACTTTTGGAATTTGATCCAAAGTTCATCAACGTAACCTATCACCGGGAGGAATTTGTGTACAAGGAAAAGGCCAACAACCTATTAGAGAAGTTTGCCATTAGAAAAAGGCCGGGAACCATTGGGATCTCTGTGGCCATACAAACCAAGTATAAAATCGATGTGGTGCCCCACCTCATCTGTGGTGGTTTCTCGAAAGACGAGACCGAGGACGCGTTGATTGAGCTGAAATTTTTAGGCATTGATAACATTTTGGCCTTACGTGGCGACCCTATAAAAACAGAGCGAACCTTTGTTCCCTCTCCGGGAGGTCACCGTTATGCCTCGGAGCTTATTGAACAGATAGTTGCCATGAATCACGGCAAGTTTTTGCACGATGAGGTATACGAAAATGCACCCACAGATTTTTGCATTGGCTGTGCTGGGTATCCTGAAAAGCATCTGGAATCTATAAGCCCTGGCGTAGATTTAAAGAACCTAAAACGCAAAGTTGATGCCGGTGCAGACTACATAGTAACTCAATTGTTCTACGACAACAAGAAGTATTTTGAGTTTGTAGATCGCTGCAGAGAAATGGGAATTACGGTACCCATTATTCCAGGTTTAAAACCCTTAGGAAGAAGGCGTCATTTGAGTTTTATACCCAAAACTTTTAGCGTTGATTTTCCAGATGAGCTGGCGAACCAGTTAGAAACTGCTAAAACAGATGCGGACATCGCAGATATTGGCACCAAATGGTGCATCCAACAATCTAAGGAATTGATGAAGGCAGGAGTTCCTTGCTTGCATTTTTATACCATGGGAAATTCTGCTCAGGTGGCAAAAATTGCCAGAGAAGTTTTTTAGGATCCGTATAATCGTGCAACGTATTTGCCGATGATATCAAATTCCAGGTTCACGGTATCGCCTACTTCTAAAGTGGAAAAGTTGGTATGCTCGAAGGTGTAAGGGATAATGGTAACCGTAAATGCATCGGGCTTTACATCAAAGCAGGTTAAGCTAACTCCGTTAATGCATACGGAGCCTTTTTCAACCATTAATTTGCTGGGTTTTTCAAGCTGAAAGCTAAACAGCCAACTGCCTTCCAGTTCTTTCTTTTGGGTCACTACTGCCGTACCGTCTACATGTCCTTGTACAATATGTCCGTCTAGTCTGTCATTGAGTTTCATGCAGCGCTCCAGGTTTACCAAGTTGCCTACACTTAGTTTGCCCAGATTAGTTTTTTTAAGGGTTTCATCTACGGCTGTTACCCTGTAAATTTTTTTATTGGCATCTAATTGATCCACCGTTAGACAAATTCCGTTATGAGCAACGCTCTGGTCAATTTTTAACTCATTAAAAAACTCGCAGTTAATCCAAAAGGAGCGATTGCTACCATGTTTTTCCGTATCCGCTACAGAACCGCAGGCTTCTATAATTCCAGTAAACATTATCGTAAAAGGGTAATATATCCGCTTATTTGTTGTTTTTCTAGCCCTTCCAGGGTGATAACAGATAAGTCAGCCACATAGAAATAGGTTCCATCGGCAACGGGCTGATTGGTCTCTCTGTAATTTCCGTTCCAGTTTATTTGCGGATCTGAGGTTTCAAACACTAGTTTTCCCCAGCGATTAAAAATTTTGAAATCCACCTCTTTCACAAACTTGCTGGAAAATGGGCGGAAAAAATCATTAGAGCCATCGCCATTGGGAGTAATAACATCCGGCAATTGATAAGCGGGGCAATTATCGCTGCACAACACGTTGCTGGGTTCGCTTTGGTTTCCGTTTTCATCGGTTGCTGTTACGTAAAAGCAACCAGCTACAGTGTTTTGCTCCGCAAAAATAAATTGCATCTGAGAGGGTGCTAAACGCTCAACCAATTGGAAATCGCCAGACAGTGTAGCCTTGTAATAGAGCTCATAACTATTTACATCTTCAGAGCACACAAAATTGGTGTCCTGCCATGTAATATTCACTTCTTCCGATTCGCAATTGGCAACTATGCTTAATACTGGCGGACAAGGAGGCACGTTGTCGAAAGGCGTTGCGCAGGTTTCCTGAGAGTAATTCAAAAAAGGTGCGGGGTAGTTGCCACTGTTGTATTTACCAAAAGCCAAGATGCGGTAACAATAGCTCAATTCGTTTATCACATTTCTGTCCTCAAAATAAGGGTTGCTGGCCATGCCAATGGAGTCCCAATTGGAAGTATTTTCATTAAAACGCTCTACCTGATATTGGAAATTACCCCAGTTAACATCTTCTAACCAGGTTAAAACCACTACTCGATCCCCTGCTGAAGCATCGAGGAAAAGGCTGCTCGAAATCCCTGAGCTAGAGATGGTATTGCCATTGCTTAAAAATTCCACCCGATACGAAAGGATGGTGTCTTGCGTATTGATGCTTCTTCGTATAAAGCTGCTATCACTCTGATAGAACTGGTTGGATGGCGGAGTGTTTCCAATTCTTGTGTTTGCATTTCCAACCCCAATGCCTTCATAGATTACAAATTGGTAAGGAGGTGGAAAAGCATTTATCGTGTCAATTCCACGCGGAAGGCCCCATCTAATGGTGTCAATTCCGGTAATTTGGTCTGTTTGCCCTATAGAAACATGGGTTAGCGCTGGATTTTGGGTGTTGATGGAAGTACAAGCTTCTTCACTAACTACACTTTCTGATCCATCTGCAAAACAGGCTACCAAACGATAACAATATTCCGAGTTGTTCTCGATATCGGGATCCAGGAATTCCACCACATCTTCATTCACCGTTGTGAGTAAGGTGTAATCCAATTCCTCCGGCATGCCTGTGGTGCAAAGTGGAACTTGGTAATTGGTATTCCCCTTTCTTCTGTAGATTTTAATGGCAGTGGCGTTGCTGCAGATGCTTTCGTAGTTAGACCATACCAGTCTGGCAGCCCCGTTCTGTAAGCCTACCTGAACATTTCTTACCGGCGGCCCCAAAACACTTATTTGAAAGGTTTTAAAGTCCACCAGTTGCACATCAGGATTTTGGTCTTCTGCCTTAACAACTACCTGGTAAGGAGTTTTGCGCACATGACTGCAATTTGTACTCCAATTAAAGGTGGCGTTGCTGCTGTTGGGTTGTTGGGTAAATTGTGCTCTTCCACTGCTTACTTCAAAAGGTAATCCAGATGCGCTAAGGATAAGGGCATCGTTATTGGGATCGTTTGCAGACACAGGCAGCTGTATAAAGGAACCCGCTATCACACAAGTATCTTGGGTTATCAAACTAATCTCAGGAGCAATGTTGTCGCAGGTTTGCACGGTTATTTGCATATCGCGCAACACAGATCCCACCAAAACACCTTGTCGGAACTCCTGAATTAAGATGGCAATGTTGTACTGGCCCGCCTGCTGAGGGGCATCCCAGAGCACATCTCCGGTACGGCTATCAATGGAAATGTTATTGTTTCCACCCGGGGCAATTTGATCTGGAAAAACGTAGTAGTTGGGTACTTGTCCACCATCGGCTCTGTTCGGAACCAGGCTATAAACCAAGCTGTCTCCATCTGGGTCAAAGGCTCCTGGATTATGCCGATAGGGTTGTCCTAAACAGGCCTGGTCTATGGGCGGATTTAATAAAATAG
This sequence comes from Luteibaculum sp., assembly GCA_049594055.1. GTDB lineage: Bacteria > Bacteroidota > Bacteroidia > Flavobacteriales_D > Luteibaculaceae > Luteibaculum. The sequence goes on from JBMYJC010000108.1 coordinate 6,392, forward strand.
CCGAGTTGTTTACGGGTCCGGGTGGAGATGGAGAAAAGGGGTTGATAATCAGGATGCTTTCTATATAAAAAACTACCTGATCACTTTGTCCATTGGGTGGTTTTAGGTTTAGGATATTGTTGTTTCGGTTGGGGTCCTCAACCGATAGCCGGAATCTACCAGGTCCCGTGTAGGTGT
>JBMYJC010000109.1:0-6563 GCA_049594055.1 Luteibaculum sp.
TGGTCTGCCTTAATGGCAAATTATGCTCTATTGCATAATTTGGGTTTAACAGTAAAATTTACAGGCATTGATTTTACACCGTTTACTCTATAACAATGCGTTGGATATATTGCTCTGCCAACCGTAAAAAGTAGACGCCCTTGGGCAAGTTTTGGATCTCAATTGTTGGATCTGTGCTATTACAAAGTCCGTGCATTAAACTTTTACCGTCTAAACTGGAGATTGTGTAGGGCAGGGTTTGGTGGAGACCGCTAACATTTATTTTACCTCTTGCAGGATTAGGGTAAACCAACAGGTTAGTTTCGCTTTTAGCAGACTTAATCCCTGTAGTTCTCTTAGTAAGCGCCATAGCTACAAACCCTCCGTGGTTAGAAGTTCTAAAACCTAGAATGATATCTCCATTATCTGCTTGCCGCAGTTTCCAGATTTGTGCGTCTTGTAAATTGTGTTCCTGAACTGGAAAACGGTACTGATCTATAATATTTCCATCTAAGTCCATTTCTACCAACCAAACATTGCTGGGCTGACTTACATCCTCTAAATCCCCGTCACTAGAAGAGCTGTGACCAGCTATAAGAATATTACCATTTTTCAGCTGAATAGCATCCAAGAAATAATCATTTCCAGATCCACCATAGCTTTTAAACCAATTTAGTCCATCGGAGGAATTCAAAGAAATAATAAATCCATCGCTACGGTTGTTTTTGGTATCATTATGAAGTTCAGGTCTTTCTATTCGCCATGTCCACGAACCAATTAGGAGTACCTCACCGTTCCCTAGACTTATGGTTTTATTGTAATCAGAAAAGGGTAAGTTATTAATATCAATCCATGGGTAGTAGGGTAAAGAAAATGCATTAGAATCAGATAGCTCACCACTCGCATTAAAAGTCGTAAGTATGGTTTTATATTTTCCTTGTTGATTTGCAAAAAAACCTGAATCCGATTCACTACTGGTTATGACTGAAAATGTATTATTCTCATTTAAAAATCCAGTACCCATGAAAATGGATCCTTTATTTCCTTTAAATCCCGAACTCCATTCAATATCACCAGTTAAATTGGTCTTAAAGAAACCGCTGTAATGTTCACCATGCCCAAGAGTTTTATCTAGACTATCATGAATATTATTTAAACCAAATCGGCCAATAATAAACCCACTTTCTACTGTAGGTTGTATCCAATAATCATTTCTTGCATCCTCAACGGATTGGTTGATGAAATACACCCCATCATCAGAATATCCTTTATACCATAACCTATCACCATTGGGGGTATATTCAAACAATGTGGGGCTACCATAATCTTCCCCTTCGGTTTCTAACCCAGTTATAGCCAGTATAAGCAAGTTCCCATTGTCTTTTATTACCAAATCCTTAACAAAAATGGCGTTGTGCTCTGAATTTCCTGGAGTTTTGGGGTTAAAATGATTGACATATTGCCCGTTGGAATCTAAATGCAAAAGCACTCCATCATAATCATTCCAAGGACCTCCGATATCATCGCTGAGCAAAAAATACCATCCATTGTTGGGATGCTCAACCATTTGGTGCAGCCTCATTCGTTTTTTGGCGATTATTAAATCAGCTTTGTACGTCCAACCAATATTTCTTGGAATTTGAGCCTTAATTGGAATTAAGCTAAAGAACAAGAGTGACAATAATAAATATCTTAAAAATTTCATACTTCTTATACTCTAATGTTTGATAGTAATTACTTTACTAAATTTAGTTGAGCCTTTGCTTAATTGGACTATATATTGTCCGTTAGCAATACCGCTTACGTCAACCTTTTTTGAATTAATATCCTCCTTTTTGTTAAATGTTGTTTCGTCCACAATCGCTCCACGCAAATCAATAATTCTAATTTTATAGAGCCCTTCCTCCATATTCCTACCTGTAATATTTATCGTATTACTTGAAGGGTTTGGATAAAGTATAAACGATAATTTCCCTAAGCCTGGATATGTAGCTGTTGAGCTAACGGTAGCATGGGTATTATAATCTTTTCGGTTCGATTGTAAAGGACTAGGAAAAATATAGGGTTCTGAAATATTAGTACAACCCGTACTATATTCCACAAAAACGGTGTATTTGCCGTCTCCATCGGGATCAAGAATGGGTTCAGTAGCTCCATTAATGATCAGATCATTCTTGTACCACTGATAACGAATGGCAAATTCATTTGAAGGAATTTGGGCTAATAAGCTAGTACCATTGCTAACACTAGCGGAACTAATATACGGTATGGCACATGGGGAGTTATCAATAACAAAGGTTTGTCCACCAACTAATTTATCGGCTTGTTTTTTAATTTCTTCATATTGTTTCATCTCAAGACGGTATTGACCTTTGGATAAAATAAGTGAATCAAACTTGATTCCAATGGTGGTTGCTACCTTTTCTTTAGCTTCAAACCAAAGGTCTCCAATCCAGGCACTATCTTCTAAAACTTCTATTGTGGTAAGCATGGGAATTTCATTCAATAAATCATCTGGTGATCCAGAAATTAAGTCCTGGGTTATGCGAAAATCATTTATCGGAGACATTCTGATTCCACCACCTTGAAAACCACTGCTTTGCCATTTTTTAAAAAGTTCAGGACCAAGATCAATTTTAACTGTAGCACCAGCGCTTAATTCATCTTCTTGTGGCAGTCTGAAAACTAGCGATTGAAAATTTCCATTTTCTTTCATATTCCCCACCAATTGTGTTGCTGTGTTCCATTCCAGTTTAGATCGTTCTTCCTTTATGTCTGTATTTGAGTTAAAATCGGTGGAAACATTTAAGCTATCCAGGTTTGCTATGGGTTCTGTATTACCATTTGTAGTTAATGAGCCATCTTTTCTCAATACCGTAAGGTTTTTCATTGCAATGGCGTTATTCTTTGTAATGTTGTCTCCAACATCCGCCAATTCCTGAACCTTCATTCCATAGTTTGGGAGGTTTTCCGAACGGATGATTCTAACCAATAAACAATAATGCCTGGATTCATCTAAACTATTTCCTTGCAGGAGAACTTCCTGAGGCAAATACTTACCTAACCATGGAATATCTAATTCCACTTTTCCATCTGATATTCCATTACTCGCAGGAATATCTTGATCTATGTACAATGGACCCAGATTTATTCTATCTCCAATTAATAGGGTGTCACCGTTTACCACCGTTTTATCCAATACCCAGCTATTAGGCCAGGCATGTCCCGTAGATGCCTGGGCGAAGTATAACTCCAATCGAACTGTGTTTTTCGGAATGATCTCGTTGGATTTATTCCAAATATTTAAATGGATGTAATTGGTAATATTATCTCCTGTCCTTATCGGCACATGGTTAGTACGGTCAAACTGGCTCTGGTTTACAATTATATCGGGTGTTTCCCAAAAATTTCCGCTTCGATCCGTAGCAGATTCTCCATCGTCATCATTATAGTCTCGTATGTAAACATCGTAATCATGAAATTGAACCTGAACCGGTAAAGAACTAGTTACACAACCACGTTCATCCGTTGTTTCAACTGTGTACCAACCTCTCTTGCGGTTTGCTTCCCTAATCTTAACTACAGGACTAGAACTACCAAAAGAGCTAGGAATGTTAAAACTTTCTGTGGCATAATTGTAAATACCGTTTTGATGAACTTTCCAGGAATAGGTATTTCCTGCATTTTGTATGCGATTTATGTTTCCTACTTGATTCGCATTGGTACTGCTTATATCGCGTTCTAGGTTATAAACTTGTAAATAAATGGAGTCCGTTGCATTAAACCCAGATAAATTGGGGAAATAATCATACCGTACACCATTTAAACCGTATTTGTTAATATTAGACAGTTGCTTTTTATTATCGAATCGATTTTCCATGGAATAAACCATGTTTGGCATTAGACTGTAAGAAAACCATGTAGAACCTTTAAAGGAACTGTAATTTCGCTCAAAACTTGTTTCGCCATTCAAATTCCAAGCTCCCACCCAAAGGTCTTTAAACCGTTGTTCTAGTTTATATATGCTTTCTCCATTAGTTCCTCCCTTGCTAAGAAGTTTACCGAACAGATCTGCCTTGTGCCGATGTATCCCGCCAGCATTAACAAAGTCATTAGATTCCGCTGAATACATCACAGAAAATTCTGTTTTCCAAGGGTCAAAACGACCGCCAGAGCTAGGATCAAATGGAGGGTTTTCAAACATATCTTTTGAAGCACCCAAAAATTCTGGCAGCATCATTTTCATTTGAGGCGAATCGTAAATATCCTGTACGTTGTTTGGATAGTAGTTGGTAAGCATAATGCGATCGCAGAAATACGTGATTTGCGCGATCCAATTTGGCCAATATACCGTTCGATCCGTGGCAGAAGTGTCATTTAAATCATTGTAATAATCTTGATCGGTTTCTGCGCCAGGATTTTGAAGATTTCTATGAACGATAGAAAAGGTTGGAAAAGGACCTTGGTATTGATGCAAAGCCATTCTGGCATTTCGCGTACTATCGTAAGAAAATCTTTTGCCGCTAAATGCACTAAGTAATGTCAAAAATTCTACGTGATGCTCGAAAAGAGTTGTTGAAGTATCATTTCGGTCAAATATTCCAATCCTATCGGAAACTCTTTCCCCCTCATTCCACCACTCATATTCTGTTACGATGGAATAAATACCACTAAGGGATTTCCTATTACTTTGGCTGCTTGCAGGAGTTCCTTCAATATCGGTGTCTGGAGAAATGGTTTCAATAATTTCCGAATTAAATCGGATGATTCTTGATAAGGTGTAAAGGTCATGGTTTACCGAAATTTCGGCATTTGGGGTATTATCCATTAACTCTCGCACCACGGGCATTAAAACTAGGCTTGTGTCATCGGCTAAAACTTCTAATATTTCATTCTTGGAAACTTTAACAGAATTGGGCGTTACAACCTTGTTAGAGTTGGCCGATTTAAAGGCGTTTTGAAAGTCTTCTATTTCCTCTTCATCCTTTTGAAATACAATTCCAATTTTTATACCATTTCGCCTGGCTTTACCAATAAAATCTTTTAGCGCCTGTTCGTAATAATCGGTTACTCTATTAACCGCACCAACATTATACCGTGGATGAAAGATTTTATAAACGTTGTACAAGATTAAATAGTTGACATCATGCTTTTATCATAATAAATCAGAGCATCTTCTCTATTCTGATCACCCAGTATTCCTTTATTTTGAGAAATTCTGTGAAATTCATAATCTCGGTACTCACTAGAATCTGGATGAGGGTCAGTTGCACTATTTATAAACCAGTATAAATCTGGCAACATTTCATCCACGTACATCGCCCTATCTCCATTAGGGGGTGCAGGATTGTTTGTCAATTTAGGTGTGTTACTTGGACAAGGCCAAGGTGTCACAGAGTTGGGATTTTGCGCTATAATACTGGTAGATAGTACTAAAAACGCGCAAACAAAGATTTTTTGAAGTAGGGGATTCATGGATTTTAGTTTATTTTTTCTCCAAAGTAATCCCCTTCATCGGTCCTTTATTTCGACTTATCGAAATCAGCTTTAATAATGATAAAGGTCAAGGTCAGTGATGGAGCGAAACTTGGTTGATAAGTCTAATGGATTGGCGTTGCGCTCAAGACATGCGATTGAATCTATTTGCTACAACTTTATAGTATAGCCATTACATAGAATTACTCCAAAACCAACACCAAATCATCTGCCATTACCATAGCGCCTTCCTGAAGTTGAATTTGAGCTACTTTACCTGCGGCATTGGCACTTACTGTGCTTTCCATTTTCATAGCCTCCAAAACAAACAAGGGTTGATTCTTTTTTACCGCATCACCGGGTGCTACTAAAAACTTAGATAGACGACCCTGGAGCGGAGCAGGAACTTGTTTCGGGTTGTTTGGATCTGCTTTTAGGTTGTTCTTTTCTTCCACCTTTAGCTTCTCATCCGCAATAGAAAGGCTTCGGGTTTGCCCATTGAGCTTAAAAAACACATTGCGGTATCCTTTTTCATCTGCTGCAGAAACCGATTGCAATTCCACAATAATGGTTTTACCGGGAGCAATGTCTAAAATGCATTCTTCGCCTTCTTTAAGTCCGTAAAAGAAATTTTTGGTTGGAATACGAGATACATCCCCATAACGCTTAAACTTCTCCACGGCTTGCTCAAACACTTTGGGGTACAATTTGTAGGAGAGGAAGTCTTCCATCTCTAAATCGCGTGGAAAACCTTTTTGAAATTTCTTGATAAACTCCGCGTACTCAGCTTCAAATTCTACCGGTTTGAGGTGTGCGTTTGGCCGGTCGGTATAAGGTTTTTCTCCTTTAAGGATTAACTTTTGCAATTGCTCTGGAAAGCCGCCATAGGGCTGGCCTAAATCGCCACGGAAAAAGCCTTTAACCGATTCTGGAAAAGATAGACTCTCGCCTTTTTCCCAAAGGCTTTCCTCGCTTAGGTTGTTGCTAACCATGAATAAAGCCATGTCTCCAACCACTTTAGAGCTGGGTGTAACTTTTACTAAATCGCCAAAAAGACGGTTTACTGTGGCATACATCTTTTTTATCTCCTCAAAGCGGTCACCTAAGCC
>JBMYJC010000110.1:0-6550 GCA_049594055.1 Luteibaculum sp.
AGCATCGCGGTAATACTTGTTTATGAAGGGCTTAAATGTTTGTTTTCGCAAAAATGCTATGACGGGAATTTAGCTCAACCAAAGCCGCGCTGCCGTACCAGGGTTTTAATTCCATCTTAAGCCAATTCGCAATTATAGCGGGATCGGTATTGGTCCAGCTGGCAGCTGAATCAATGGAAGAAGTATTAAAAATGTAAATGCCCCTTAAATCCTGCTTATCTAAAAATGGGCCCGCTAATACTAACTTTCCTTCTTCTGCTAATCGGTTAATGTTATCTAAATGAGCGCGTTGCAGTCTTGCCCGTTCCAAGCTATCGGTAATCTCTTGATCTCCGCGGTATAAAAAGGCCAGCACATAACTTTTCATTCCGTATTCATCTGCACCTACTTCGGCAGCTTTGGTAGAATCGTAGCCACTAGTATTTACAGGTATAGAATCTGATGCGTCTGTTTCATTGACGTTTTCTTTTTGCGAGGTGCATGATGCCATCAGTGCGCATCCACCAATAAAAAGGCTGAAAAAAAGGGTGTTTAATTTCATCTATTCTGGATTTTCTTGTTCAACATATTTAGAAAAGGGGGAGAAATCATCCAAGTCCAAGTCTTTTTCACCTGAGGCATATCGTTGAAAAATCTTTCCACTGTGCGAACTATACACATTAACCCATTTGTGTGGGCCACTAATGCAAAGGTCTAGAACAAACACTTCAATGCCGTTTAAGATCAAGGTGGATAATTCTTCTTTGGATAAAATCTCCAATTTACCCGGGTAAACCTCTTTTATTTCTTCAATGTTTAGGCTATCCGTTTGGCTGCCACCGTATTTATCAAACTTTTTTAATGCGTATTTAGGAAGATAGAGAACGTTGCGACCTAGCTTTTCAAGTTCCTGCTCGCGAGTTATTTTTTCCTTTATGTAGGGGCGCTTGGATAGATCCAGGTTTCTCTGAATCTCCAAAAGATAGAGAGCCAATAGCCCCGGGCTCAGGTTGTGGATTTCAGCATCCCGGTACATCATGCTTATCGTCTGTTCTTTGCTTTGTTGTGCAAGAGCCTGCATTTCGGCTTCGGGTTCCAGGTAAAGATCTTGCCGGGCAAAATCAATTCCGGTTTTCACCAATCTGCCTCGTTTATCCTTTAACTCCAAAGGCATATACAGACTAAGAAAAATCTCTGGAATAAACTGTTGCCCTTCCTCTTCACTGGCTTTTTTCTTTGAGCGGAGATCAATTTCCTCCTCACCGAATTTTCCTGAGATTTTTAGAAAAGCGAAATTCCCGCGCTGGTATTTTTCACGGTTTTCATACAGATCCACAATAAAGGGGTTAAGGCCCCAATGCTCTTGAAAACTGCGCACATAATCGCCTTTTAATTCCTTTTGAGCGCTTGGAATAAAAAACACTGTGGTGGCCTCTCGCAGGGCATTCATCTGGTAGGAGCTAAATTCTATTTCGCGCTCCTTATAATGATCCCATTTATCGCTTTTTCCTTTTCCTTTAAAAACAGAACAGGACACTAGAGCGAGCAGCGCAAAAAGAATTAATGCCGTAATAATGCGTTGAGCAAACATGGCCACAAATTAAGATTTAGGACTCTGCTTATTTAAGCAGTTAGCAATTTAAATTCACCGAGTTATTAAAGTTTCTCTGCATAAGTTGGTGATACTTTTTCCCAATTATCCGCGTATATGGCTTAAACCTGTGCTTGTGCGATTCATTTTTGCCCTGTTGTTGTTCCTCCTTTTTTCGTGTCCAAGCTATTCTCAATTCCTGGTGGATGGATTTCGGCAGCCCAAGCAATCTGCCATAATTGGGCTTAGTACAGGGGTAAATTCCTGGGATAGCTTTTACTCTGCCAAGGGCGAGGTGGGATTACAAAAGAAAACCTGGATTACGAATACTTACCTGTCTTTAAATCCCATCCAAAGTCTTCGCATAGCAGCAAATATCCCTTACTTATCGGTAATCGATAAAGACGTGAATAGTTTTCAGGATCTATTTGTTCACGCGCAATGGATGCCTATCCAGCTAGCTGGTTTCAGCCCCTTTTTGTTGTTTGGATATGGCGAGCCCCTCAATACCTACCAAACCGAAATAGGCAATGCCATAGGACAACAAGCTACTCTTAGGGCCTATGGTTTTGGTATACAGTATACCCTAGGTAACTGGTTCGGGGCGCTGGCTTATCAGCATCAGGATAAGAACCAGCCGGTTCCGGATGCAAACCAATGGCAAATTAGGGGAGGATACTTTAAGGGGAAATGGTTTGCGGCGTTGCGGATGGATCATCAGACCAGCGTTGGAGGTAGTAATTACCGCGATGGTAGCAACAGACCTTTTACCACACTGGGTGCAGACTTTACCAATTTAAGTGTGGATCTGTACCGTAGGGTATTTAAAAACCTCGGTTTTTCGGCCACCATAGGCAAAAATTTGGGTGGAAATAATGTGGGTAATTCCATGGAGTATTTTTTTGGGATAATCCTCAATGGGCAAATTAAACAGAGGCCCTAAACAATAACAATTGATAAATGCCTGCCATAGTCAATTTGGTATGGCGTAAGTGTGTCGCAAAACGTAAAAAGAGGGGCTGTAAGCCTAGTAATACCGTAGCCGCTTGGCGTAAACGTGGCGTAAACCTAAAACGAAAAAGCCCCGTGTACACTGCGTTTGCAGCTACCGGGGCTTTTTCTTGTGATCCCGCTGAGGCTCGAACTCAGGACCCATACATTAAAAGTGTATTGCTCTACCAACTGAGCTACGGAATCGGGTTACTTTTTCAAAAAGTGGTGCAAATATACAGGCTCTTTCCGAAACTGCAAGCCCTAGAGCCTTCTTTTCTGTACGCTTTTTTTATTACTCTGAAAATCAAATCACTAGGAGCTTACTGGATGCCTTTCAACAGCCCTGTTACGGTCAAAATGATAACGATAGGTAGCCATTTCCTGAATTCTTTTAGCGCCTAGTTGCTCAATTATGCTCACCATCTTAACATTAAAGTCGCCAAGCCAGGTGATAATTACGTCTTTGTATTGCGTTTTATTCAACACCTTGTAACAATACTTAAAGAGCAAACCTTCTACACCTTTCCCTTGATGGTCTGGATGAACACCAAATGCAGTACCAAAGCAGGTGGTGATTTTTCCTGTTTTTAGATGGAAAAGGAAACGCAGCTTCTCCCAGAGTCCAAAGCGGCCATTAAAGAGCTTAAAAATTTGGTTTACCTCGGGTAGGGATATATAAAACCCAATGGGCTGGCCTTTGTAATAGGCGTAGTAAAAAAGGCGCTCATCCAAAATAGGTTTAATGGCTTTCATGATGGATTTTGCCTGGGCGGCACTCATGCCTTTAAAATTTTCTCCATCGCGTTTGCCCCAGGCCGAGTTGTAAATGGTTCTAAAATCCTCGGTGTATTTATCCAGGTTTTTTTTGTCTATACAACAAACCGTGTAATTGGGATCTCTTTCCAAACGGCTTGCACGCTCCTCAAATTTCTCTTGCAAGGGATCGGCCACCATTCGGTGGTAAATAAGCTGCTTAAAGAAGATTTCGAAACCGTATGCTTCAAAGTACTGGTGATAGTAGGGTTGACTAAGATTTTGCTTGTAGTAGGGGGGCTGCTTAAAGTTTTGAATGGTGAGTCCCCAGAATTCATCTCGCTCACCAAAATTTATAGAGCCATCCATAGATTCCATTCCCTTTTCCTGAAGCCATGCTTTGGCCTTGTCCATGAGCATAAAAGCAGCATCTTGATCTTCTATGCACTCAAAAAAGCCCAGGCCACCGGTTTTAGGGAATTGCGCGCTATGCTTTTCATTAACAAATGCCGCCACTCGTCCAATGGTTTTATTCTTGGCATCTATTAAAATCCATCGCACAATTTCACCGTGCCTAAAGGCTTTGTTTTTCTCGGGATTAAAAACGCGTTCTACGTCCTTATTCAGTGGGCGGATATAGGCTGGGTTGTTTTGATAAATGTGATCCACACAATTCAAAAAAGCCTGGATATCTTGTTTGCTTTCAACCGCCTTTAACTGCATAAAATTTAATTTGGCTGGAAATATACCAACTATCCGAATGAAACAAGGGCAAACGCTTTATCTGCTTGGATTTATGGGCTCGGGCAAAAGCACATTGGGAAAGAAACTTGCGGCCAAACTAAAGAAACCTTTTTTGGATATTGATCATGTAATAGAAGCAGAACAGGGCAGGAGCATTAGCAGTTTGGCCGAGGAAAAGGGAATGGCATTTTTTAGGAACCTGGAAAGCAAAAAATTGCAGGAGCTGGCAGGAATGGATGCGGTTATCGCCACGGGAGGAGGTACGCCTTGCATTCAAAAGAACCTAGATGTGATTTTGGAAACCGGGCTTAGTTTTTACTTGCGTTACCCGGTAGCTACTTTGGTTCAAAGGCTAATTCCCGGAAAAACCCAACGCCCCCTCATAGCGAATCTGAAAAATGAGGACTTACCCAAATTTATCGAAGGGCTTTTAAAAGGAAGGGAAGAATATTATCTGCAGGCTAATTATGTCTGGGATTTCAGCCAGGAAGTAGATAAAAATCCCCTAAATTTTATTCTGAAGTATTTAGAATAAGTGAACAGATAGCTGTCCGTCCTCATCTTTTAAGGCAATGTGGTTTTTAAGGGTGGTAGAAAGGGTTAAACCAACAAAATCTGCACGGATGGGAAATTTGGGATGCATACGATCTACCAAAACTACAGTCGCCAGTTTTTTTAAGGGGCGGTTTAGCAAGTGTTTTGCTGCGTAAGTAAGTGTTCGACCGCTTTCCAGTACATCATCTACCAGAACTACCGAACAAGCATCTAGCTTTTCAATGGGGATGTCAAGTGCAATACTTCCTTTTATAACATCCGTTTTATCCATGCTAAGCTTTCCTAGCCTTATTTCTATGGATAAAATGTTAATGAGTTCCTCTACAATTAGCCCGGCCAGTTTATAGCCACCCTCGGCAATTCCAATGATGCAGATTTTATCCAGGTCGTAATTAAATTCGGCCACCTCATGGGCAATGCGCACAATTTTCTGCTGGATTTGAATATGGTTTAGAATCTGAGCCGACTGCATCTAGGTGGTTTTCTGCAATAATATGAACAATTCACGACCAGCTCTTGGTCCGATGGCATGGATGTTATCTTCCATTTTTAATTGCTTATAGCGAGCAAATAGTTGTTTGTACTCTAATTTGTCGCCTCCAAAGGGAGGTTTATCTCTGTTCAGTTCGTCATTAAAAAGTACACCTACCAACTTTCCTTCTGGCAGTAGTAGCTCCTCAATTTTGTGAGCGTATTTAACGCGCTGACTAGGGTGTATTGCACAAAAAAAGGTTTGCTCCACTATAAAATCGTAGCGCTCATCATGGTCAAAAAAATTACCAAGGATCAGGTTTTTTTCGGGGAAATCTGGATATCGATTCTTGAAATTTTGGAGGGGTTCCTCACTCAAATCCAAAACATATACATTTTTAAAGCCTAGTCTATTTAAGGCCTCTGCCTCGTATGCATTTCCAGCCCCGGGAATTAGAATTTTTTGATTTTTATCCTCTACCTGCTCAAAATACTTAAGAATGGCGGGGCAGGCATAACCAATATCCCAAGGAGTATTATTCTCCACATACCGTTGGGTCCAATAATTTTTATCGAGCATGGAGCAAAAGAAAAAAAAGAGGCTAACTGTTTTACGGTAGCCTCTTTTTTAGGGGATAGGAAAACTTATTCAACCATTAATTTTCCAACCAGGATTTTCGATTTTGTTTGCAGGGTAACCGTATAAACCCCGGAGGATAAGACTGAAGTAGAAATTTCTAAGATTTCATTCGTTCTTAGAACCTCTTTTCCAAGTCCATCGTAAAATACAGCCGTGGCGGCTTCCTTAACTCCTCTGAACTTAAGGACATCACCAACTTTTACTGGGTTGGGGAATAAATTAATTCCCGCATTAGAAAATTCCTGAATTCCTGTGGTGGCCTGGGCATAGTTAAAGTTAAATGGCGCACTAATATTTGTACAACCAAAGGCGTCTGTTACCTCTACCTGGTATATACCATCGGCATCAGCTACCATAAAATTGTTGTTTTGACCCAGCAACCTAAATCCATCTCCATACCATTGGAAAACATGACTTTCATCTAAATCCACAATCAAGGTGTCCTTCTCGTTGTAAATGGTAGGGATTTCTAGACTATCTCGGTAGATAATCTCAATCGGTTCCGAATTGTTGGTACAACCAAAGTTATTGCTAACTGTTGCTATATACGTACCACTTTCGGTGGGCCAAATACTATCATTTACCGAAGGTGGAATGGTATTCCACTGAAGGGGCAGGAAGTTCCCAGTCACCAGTAATATTGCCTGCTCGTCATAACAGTACTCCGTTTTCCCATCGACCGTAATAACCAGCGGTTTTTCGGGTTTTGGGTTTACTTCAATTTCTACTGTATCGGTATAATTTACGCAGCCCTTAGAGCTAACCAGCTTGGCAAAAACTTCTCCTGGTCTGTTGGTACTAAAGTTTTGGCCGGTAATCAGCGA
>JBMYJC010000111.1:0-6542 GCA_049594055.1 Luteibaculum sp.
AGAGGTTCAGGTAGCCGAAATCTCTCGCGTTGGTTTTGAGTTAATTTATCGGGTTAGTTGCGCGGATAAAGACATAGCCGTGGCAAAAACAGGAATGGTTTGCTTTGATTATAAAAACAAAAAGGTCATGCCCGTTCCCCCCTCATTTGTCGCCTTAGCTCACTAAAAGTGAAAGATGCTGTCTAGTTGGCTTGGGTTAACCGCCTTACCATGCAATAAAACCTCAAAATGTAAATGTGGGCCAGTACTTGTTCCAGAACTGCCTACAGTTCCAATAATTTGATTCTGATCTACGCGGTCGCCAACCTTTACCAAAGTTTTTTCTAGCTGCGCGTAGCGGGTTTTCGTGCTGTCGTTATGCGTAAGCTCTATGTGATTTCCATATCCCGTTGTCTGATGCTTAACCTTGGTTACAACACCTGCTAAAACAGGGTTAACCGGTGTACCCGCTGGCGCAATAAAATCCATACCGCGGTGTAGCTTTTTGGTTTTGGAAATGGGGTGAATTCTATAGCCAAATCCAGATGTCATTTTAACCGCTTTCCCCTGTTCTAGAGGAAGCTTCCATGGGTTATGGCTTTGTAAATTGTTAATAGAAAATACTAGTGCTATGGCTGTTACAAATATAAAAGGGCTGCTAATCATAATTTTACGTTTTAATCTAATTTGTTTTTCTGTACGGTTTATGGCTATAAAATCTTGCTGGTCGAATTCGGATTTTAACGAGGAAAAGGCGGCTGGAAAAGATTGACCGCTTATCATCCTGTGCTCTATACCACAAATCAGATGATCCAAAAGCTCATCAAATGCTTCGCCACCAATAGGCTTTGCACCTAACCAAGCTTCCAATTGTTTTATTTGACTTTGGCTAAGCATATTGCATGGTTTTTAGAATGTTATGCATTTGTGCCGAAAAATTGCTCCAACCTGCTTTTGCCTTCGCAGCCTCTCTCTTTCCTTTATCGGTTAAACTGTAGTACTTGCGCACTCTACCGTTAGTTTTCTCTTTGCTGGTTTCCACTAAACCCGTTGCCTCAAGTTTGTGTAAACTGGGGTAAAGTGCACCCTCTGTTAAAACTATCTCTCCATTACTGCGCTGTTTTACAATCTGAGTTATCTCGTAACCATACATCCTCCCTTGCTCATCGAGCAAACTGAGCAACATAGTTTTGATAGTCCCTTTTAAAAAATCAGTTCCATACATAAGGCAATTATACATAATTTATTTATGTATTAAAAACCACGTGTCAAAAAGTACCTTTGCAGCCATGAGTGATGGTGTTCGGATTAATAAGTATTTAAGCGAGATTGGTTTTTGTTCTAGAAGAGCCGCAGATAAATTAATTGAGGAGGAAAGAATAACCATCAACGGTGCAGTACCAGAAATGGGAACTAAGGTAAAACCCGAGGATGTTGTACGTGTGGATGGCCAAATAGCCGCTCCCAATAAAAAGGATAAACCCGTTTATATTGCCTTAAATAAACCCGTTGGCATTGTTTGTACTACCGACACAAAAAGGGAAAAAAACAACATTATTGATTTTGTAAATCATCCCCAACGGATTTTCCCTATTGGCCGTCTTGACAAACCCAGTGAAGGACTTATTTTACTGACCAACGATGGAGACATTGTAAACAAAATTCTCCGGGCCAGAAATAACCACGAAAAAGAGTATGTAGTAAGTACTTACCAGCCTTTGCGGCCAGATTTTGTTGAATTAATGAGCAACGGAGTCCCCATTTTAGACACCGTTACCCGCAAGTGTGAAGTGGAACAAATTGGTGAGAGCCGCTTTAGAATTGTGCTTACCCAGGGCCTTAACAGACAAATTAGAAGGATGTGCGAGCACTTGGGTTACCAGGTAAGAAAGTTAAAACGCATCCGAATTATGAATATAAAACTGGATGTAGACCCCGGGCAATGGCGCGATTTAACTGCCGAAGAGATTGAAGAACTACATCGCCTAACAGAAGATGATGCTCTATCTCAGGACGATTAGCTTCCCCTGGTGATACTCCACTGCACCATCCAAAAAAACTGCATCAATTTCAAAAACGTAGCTCTCTATTTCTACTAGATTTTGTTGGTATACAGCATCCCATGCTCTTGTGGCATTCGCTTCGAAAATCTTCTCACCCCAGCGGTTGTAAATCCGATAAACCGTCTTACTGCGATCGAGATTAAAACCCTGTATCCAAAAAAAGTCATTATTTCCATCTCCATCAGGAGTAAGAGCGTTGGGCACATAAATGCGATTAATCTTAGGTGCAATTAGTTGTTGAGTTAAGGTATCATAGCAATCATTGTTATCCCTTACCAACAACTGAACGTATTGTCTGCCCAGTTTAAAGTCTTTAAACACGCTTATTTCTGCCCCATCATAAACCTGATTATCCCCAGGAAATCTCCATTCATAAATTTCAGCCCCTTGGCTTTTCCGGGCATCGAGGTCAACTCGGTTAAGCAAACCAAGTTCAAAACTGGTATTGTAAGAAAATTGAGCTAGCGGTTTTGGCAAGAAATTGAAAAGCAATAAGGTGCTGTCCAGATAGCAATTCTGCAATCCTTCCCCATAAAAATAAGTACCTGTATTCCCATCTATAGGGATAATACCACTGATTTGAGGATTAAGAAAACCATTACCCTGGTAGGTGAATTGAGAATAATTCTGTGCCGGAAAAGGAAGATCAAATAACCCGTATGGACAGGTTGTAATTTCTAATGTATCTGGCATAACAAGCAGGGGTACAGGATCTAATCTTTTCTCGAATGGGGTTGAACAGCCATTGATGTAAAAGAGTTCACATTCAAACACCTGATCTTCAGTAACATTATAAAAGGTGGTGCTTTGTGTGGTAGCTCCGTTTTCCCATAAATACCCTGCGAATCCATCGGGAGCTATGATCTCCAATGAATCTGTTACTTCTCCTGCACAAAGCCCCTGCACAGGAGAATTGCGAAAATTCAATTCCGAGCAATCGGCATCCACGTAAGCATAACCAAAATGGCCTCCTTGCGTACAATCGGTACTTAAAAACTCTATGTTAACCGATTCTCCAATAAATGGACTTAAATCAATACCTGCAGAACGCCAGGGTAAAATTCTAACATTGCTACAATTAATAAAACCCGGCAAATTTGGCCCCGCTCGATAATCAAAATAAGAGCAGTTTAAGACATTGTTTTGGTTATCGCGCACGCGCACCTCAAAACGCGGTTGCTCCTGAAACTGATGGTTAGGATCCTCCAAGATAACTGCGAAATAATATTGGAAGTTGGTAGTATTTTCATTCACCTGAATATTAAACTGCATTGCTGCAGCCTTCGCCCCTGATTGCGGATCGCCAAGTTGAACGCTGTAATTTCCTGTAAAAGGGTTAACCCTTGGAAGAGCAATTCCACAGAGCGCTGCAACCGAATCATTGCCATCCGCAATTTCTGTAACCGCAATTTGTTCAGTACTCCCTACTGGGGTCAAGTTCGCACCGCTGTTATTAACCGATCCATCAAACAAAAACCAGCCCTGCGTACTCGCTTCTTCAAAATCAATGTTGCCACAATCCTGACCCCGCAGGAAAGCGCTTTCCAAAAAAGTTAAAAACAGAAATAAAACGAGCAGAAAATTCTTCATTGTGCATTATCCAGCAGTGCTCTCAAACAATTTTACTTCAATATAACCCTAGATCAACATTATTTCGACAGTTCGGAGATTCGGATGAATTCAGATGCCAGGCCCACTACCTCTCGCCAAACTCCCGAGGTGTTGCTAAGAACTACTACTACGGTTTTGGATTTAGGAATTATCATGAGTTGGCTGGAACAACCAGTTTGCTCACCACTGTGCCCAATAACCAGTTCTTCATAAGGCGGAGGACCGTATAAAAACCAACCCAATGCATAAGGATTACCTTCTGTTTCGGGTCCACGAACCAACATTTTATTAAATGTGCTTTTAGATATTAAACTCTCGTCCAACAAGGCTCGGCCAAATAACACCAGATCCTCGGAAGTGCTATAAATACCTCCTCCAGGCAACCGATTACTCAAATTGTTGGCCTTAGCACTTTTGGTTTTTTTACCCTTTTTGGTATACAAACACACTTGTTGCCCTCGACTTTGGAAGTTTTCTACTCCAGAATTTTTCATCCCTGCCGGTATGAAAATATTTTCCTGGATGTATTGAGCATAGTCCATTCCGCTGACCTCTTCAATTATCCTCCCCAAAACAACATATCCGTAAGTGGTATAAAAATATTTCTCTCCTGGGCTAAATAGCAAAGGTCGATTTGAAAATACCTGCATCGCCTCCTCTAAGTCTTTGAAATTCCGCTGATTTTCTATCTCGGAATTACCTTGATAAGCCCCAATTCCAGCGCTGTGATTTAAAAGCTGACGAGTAGTAATTTCTACCCATTCAGTATTTGGAAGATCGATATACCGGGAGATGCTGCTATCTAAATCTAATTTACCAGCTTCTACCAATCGCATTATTGCAACTGCTGTTATGGGTTTAGAAATAGAGGCAATACGAGTTTTACTATCTACCTCAAAATCTCTGTCCTCGCAGCTCTTTCCAAGTGCAGACTTCCAATCCAACTTATTTTCAACCCAAATACAGGCCGAAACCCCACTGGTCCCGCTACTTTTGTAAAAACTTTCCAAGGCCTTTCCAGCCTCATCTTCCAGCTGTGGAAAACCTAAATGGGGAACAGAAAGGAAGAGACAAAAAACCAGGGGCTTTAAAAGTTTCATGGGCGCGGTAATTAACAGGAAAAAATTCAAGATTAGATGAAACTAAGGTTATAATTTCCAGGTACTAAGCCCCATAGAATTCAGCTCCTGAAAAAATTTGAGCTCTATTTCCTGTAAATGTTTGAGCCCTCCAAAAAACGCCAAACCTTTTCTGGCAATGCATAGCGAACACTATTTCCCGCTGCAATTTCCTTGCGGACAAAAGAAGATGAAATTTGAATTTTTGGCGCCTCACAGCGAAGGAGTTCCGCCTTCTCCAGAAATTTAACCGCTTCCTCTGGCTTTCTCTGATACATTCTTGGATAAAATATCACGGGGTGATCTCGAATGATAACATCTGAGTTCTGCCATTTGTGGAGCGTGTACAAATTGTCTTCTCCAATGGTTAAATAGAACCGGTATTCTGGGAATTTTTCTTTTAAGTAGGCTAGCGTTGTTGCAGTGTAAGACGGTTTGGGCAGCTTAAATTCAATA
This sequence comes from Luteibaculum sp., assembly GCA_049594055.1. Lineage (GTDB taxonomy): Bacteria > Bacteroidota > Bacteroidia > Flavobacteriales_D > Luteibaculaceae > Luteibaculum. The sequence goes on from JBMYJC010000111.1 coordinate 5,228, forward strand.
TCGCTAACACGCAGGTTGGGGTCGTCTTCTATCGCTAAGTTTAGCATTTCCAGCCGCGTATAATCGTCTAATAGGTTGGATTGTTTTTTATGCGGATTTTGAGGGGTAAGTACAAACCATATTTGATTAACAGGACTATGCTGCCGCACGTAATCGGCAATAATCATATGGCCAATATGAACTGGATTAAAGCTCCCGAAAAAAAGTGCAATGTTCATTTTAAAAATGCCGATACGTGATCTTCTGCTTCATCTAGAGCTCGCTCGAGCACATCGTTTAACAATACAACATCAAAACGGTTTTGAAAGGCCATCTCCTGAGCGGCCTTAGCTACCCTTATTTCCACCTTTTCTGCCGTTTCCGTGCCTCTTCCAACCAACCTTTTCCTTAAATCGTCTACGCTAGGCGGCAACACAAAAAAAGATTTAGCCTTATCCCCGAAGTAGGTTTTCAGGTTCATTCCACCCTGCACATCCACGTCAAAAATCACACAGCGATTAAGCTCCCAAATTCTTTGTATTTCAGACTTTAAGGTGCCATAAAAAGTACCTCCGTACACTTCCTCCCACTCAATAAATTCCTCGTTTTTTATCTTGGATTTAAACTCTTCTGTACTCAGAAAGTAGTAGTCTTCTCCATGCCGCTCGTTAGGACGTGGCGCCCGGTTTGTAGCAGAAATAGAAAAGGCTAATTGTTTAGAAAATCTTCCTATTAAATAACGAACTATGGTGGTTTTACCCGCGCCCGATGGAGCTGAAAATATGATGCACTTTTGACTCAAATTACAAGACGTTTAATACCTGTTCTTTAATTTTTTCCAAGTCATCCTTCATTAGTACTACTAAACGCTGAATCTCTGCATGGTTGGCCTTGCTACCCATGGTGTTTATCTCTCGACCAATTTCCTGGCAAATAAAACCCAGTTTGCGCCCAGAGTTTTCTTCCTCAGCCATTACCGCTTCAAAATACTGAAGGTGATTTTTTAATCGAACCTGCTCCTCGCTGATGTCCAGCTTTTCCAGATAATAAATTAATTCCTGTTCAAATCGGTTGGGATCTGCTAATTCCGATTTTAAGTTTTTTAAGCTCTCATTTAAACGTTTGGCCACCGCAGACTTGCGCTCATCCAACAAAGCTTCCACCCCAGAGAGGTTTTTTCTAATCCCCGCAATTCTATTTTTAAAGTCCTCCTCTATGGATTGGCCCTCCTGTTTTCTAAAGTTTTGGAGTTCTGTGCAAGCGGTTTTCACCAATTCCAAGGTCTCGTTCCACTCTTGCTCATCTAGCTCATCTTGCTTGGAAACAAAGGCATCGG
>JBMYJC010000112.1:0-331 GCA_049594055.1 Luteibaculum sp.
GATTGAGCATATTTTGGGGATGTTAATTGCCATAGCACTGGTAACCATAGGTTACGCCCGCGCAAAAAGGGCAGATGATAAGGTGGAAGCCCATAAAAATGCTTTCCGCATGTACTTGGTGGCATTCATTCTCATTTTTGTAAATATCCCATGGCCGTTTATGCGAGAATTTGGAACTTGGTTCTAAATAAACTTGGAAAGGAGGGAAGCATAGACATTGGGAAATCAGTTTAAACCATTTTCAACAGCCCGCGAAAGAGACCGGGCCGTACTTGTTGGCGTGCAGTGGCAAGGCCAGTCTGATGCGCAGTTAAAGGAGTACCTGGATGAG
>JBMYJC010000112.1:341-6529 GCA_049594055.1 Luteibaculum sp.
ATGAGTTGGCCTTTTTGGCTGATACCGCAGGTGTGGACGTAGCAAAACGTTTTAGCCAGAAGCTGGAAAAACCCAACAATAAAACCTTTGTTGGAAGCGGGCGATTGCAGGAGATTGTAGATTACGTAAAAGAGAAAGAGATTGAGCTGGTAATTTTTGATGACGAGCTTACACCCTCTCAACTCAGAAACTTGGAGCGGGCTTTTAACATGCGTGTGCTAGACCGCACCAACCTTATCCTGGACATTTTTGCCCAACGTGCTCAAACATCCTATGCAAGGACACAGGTTGAACTCGCTCAATACGAGTATTTATTACCTCGCCTTACTAGAATGTGGACGCACTTGGAGCGCCAAAAAGGGGGGATAGGTTTACGCGGTCCGGGGGAAACCCAGATTGAGACCGACCGCCGTATTATGCGCGATAAGATTGCCTTGCTTAAATCTAAACTTGAAAAGATAGACAAGCAGATGGCCGTGCAGCGCGGGAATCGCGGTGCTTTGGTGAGGGTAGCTTTGGTGGGATATACCAATGTGGGCAAATCCACCATTATGAACCTGCTTGGAAAATCGGATGTTTTAGCCGAAAACAAGCTTTTTGCCACCTTGGATACCACGGTGCGCAAGATCGTTATAGAGAATCTTCCTTTTTTATTAAGCGATACGGTTGGTTTTATTAGAAAATTACCGACCCAGTTAGTAGAGTCTTTTAAAAGCACTTTGGATGAGGTGCGCGAGGCCGATATTCTAATCCACGTTTTAGATATTTCTCACGAAAATTTTGAGGAGCACTTTGATGTGGTAAACCAAACCCTTGCCGACATTAAAGCATCCAACAAACCCACCTTGGTGGTTTTTAATAAGATCGACCAATTTAGATTTACACCTGCAGAGGATGTAAACTTCTTGCCGGAGGATCGCTCCAACACCTTAAGCCTGGAGGAGTTTAAAAACAGTTGGATGGCAAAATTGTCACCAGATAAAGCCCTGTTTATCTCGGCCATCAATAAAACGCATTGGGATGAGCTAAAATCTACCTTGTACGAGATGGTGAAAGAAATCCACGAAAAGCGTTTCCCCTATAATAACTTCTTATATTAATCGCATGGACAGCGTAAGACAAAACAAAGTATCGGCATTAATTAAACGAGAATTAGCACAAATCTTTGTTCGCGATACCAAATCCAAACTGGGAGGAGCCTTTGTAACGGTTACGCAAGTGCGCGTCAGTTCAGATTTATCCATTGCCAAGGTGTATTTAAGCCTGTTTGTTACGGGGGATAAAAACGAAACGCTTGAAAAAATAAAAGAGCTCAAAGGCTTTATTCGCGGAGAATTAGGAAAAAGACTGGCCAAGGACCTGCGTAAAATTCCCGATTTACATTTCTACCTAGATGATTCTCTGGATTACGCAGAGGAAATAGATCGCTTGTTGAAATAGAGGTGAGACTGCCATTTTTCATAGCACGCAGGTATCTTTTTGCCAAGAAATCTCGAAATGTAATAAACTACATCTCTTTTATTTCTGCGTTAATCGTGGCTTTTGTAACCACGGCTATGATCCTGGTGCTCTCCACTTTTAATGGTATTGACCTTTTGGTTAAAGACCTGTACAGTGCTATGGATGCTCCCTTAACCATTAGCCCAAAACAAGGGAAATACCTTAATAATCCAGATGATATAGGCAGTTATTTCGCAGCGAATCACCCAGAACTAAGCAGCAGTCCGGTTTTGCAAGGCCAGGTTGTTTTGCAATCGGGAAAACAACAATTGGTGGCTACTTTGCTGGGAATAGATTCCTCATTTTACAGCATAACTCGCTTAGACACCCTATTAAACCGGGGCTCCGCGGAGTTGCTTTTTAATCCGGGCACCAAGGCCATTGTACTGGGTGCTGGTTTGCATTATCACCTAAAGCGGGGCTTCGAATTTCCATCTTTTGATCCATTGGTTGTTCTCAATATTCCCAGCGGCACACGGCTAAAAGGAGCTGGTTTTAGTGCCTTTAATAAGACGGCATTGACGGAAATAGGTACTTTTTCTGTAACCGCAGAATTTGATTTGAACTATGCCTATGTAAGCCGAGAAGTTTTTCTGGAAATATTCAATTTACCGCAGGATGCCGTTTCTTACCTGGCAGTTTCTGGTCCGGATATTAAGTCCATCCAAGCAGAAATGAAGGAAAAATATAGCGGGGATTACAGGTTGGAAAGTCAGGAAGAAAAAAATGCTATTCTCTATCAAACCTCGCAGAGCGAGAAGTGGATTTCCTTCAGCATCCTGTTTTTTATTGTGTTGGTTGCGGCCTTTAACATTGTTGCAAGCCTTTGTATTCTGGTAATGGAAAAGCGCTCCGATCTGTTTATTTTGAAGGTTTTGGGCTTGTCTGAGCTGCAGATATCAAAGGTGTTTTTCCTTCAATCCATCATGATTAACAGTTTGGGAATGGCCTTAGGCTTTTTGTTGGGTATAGGTTTGGTTTTCTTGCAGCAAGAGGTTGGATTGCTTCGTTTGCAAGGCTCGGTGGTAGAATTTTACCCCGTTGCCCTAAATCCAATGGATCTTCTAATTGTGCTCACTACCATTTTAGGTATTGCGGTTATCACCTTTTGGCCGGTGAATAAACTGGTAAGGAGATTGGTTTAAGCGGGAGAAAGTTCAAATGAATACCCGTCCTCATGCCACCGGGTACAATATGTCGAATGACATGGCAATTTATATTCTGTTCTTTTTTCCTGCCATGAAAAAAGAACCAAAAAAATCACCGCTGTGCAAAGCTTTCCTCGAAAACTAGCGTGAATCTCCGGGAACTTGACAAACTCATCCCGCCTGACTGCGGGATTCAAACAGTGCCAAGTTCTAATCCTCCAATTCACTTGTTTTCTACGTCAATCTTTACAAGGCGGATCCTTAAATAAAAGCACCTAAATTCTTTTGCCTACATGTTTTTTCTTAATGCAGTAGTGGAATGGGCATGCTAAAAAGATTCAGATTGCTGAACACAGTGCCGCAGTATAATTCCAATAAACCAAGGTTAGGCAGTAGGGAATATTTACCCTTTTGGGCAGACCAAGGCCTTAACATCCTACTTCAAAAAATCAAAGTCTTCGCAATCGTATTTAGGATCGCGTTTTGCCTTTTCCGGTTTCTTCTTTTGGTCGTACTTGTCTTCCATCATCTTCTGCACAATGCGCTGGCGGTCTTCGCGATCTCTTTTTAAGAGCTCCATTTCCTGCTCGGTGCTGTAATAAATGGCTCCATCTATAATGGTATAAAGTGCCTTCGCTTGCTGGCTCAATGGCTTGTCGTCCCAAAGCACTACATCAGCATCTTTGCCCAATTTAATGCTGCCCATGCGTTGGTCTAAATGCAACATTTTAGCTGGGTTAAGAGTCACCATTTTCCAGGCCTCCTCTTCGCTTACTCCTCCGTATTTCACCACTTTAGCGGCCTCCTGGTTTAGCCTGCGTCCCATTTCGGCATCGTCTGAGTTTATTCCAACATTAACCCCTTGTTCGTGCATTAATGCAGCATTGTATGGTATGGCGTCTTTAACCTCAAATTTATAAGCCCACCAATCTGAGAAGGTAGAACCAGAGGCTCCGTGTTTAGCCATTTTATCGGCCACTTTGTATCCTTCCAAAATATGGGTGAAGGTGTTTATGGTAAATCCCATACTGTCTGCCACATGCATTAGCATATTAATTTCAGACTGGATATAGGAGTGGCAGCTAACAAAGCGTTTCTTGTTTAGTATTTCCAGGAGCGTTTCCAACTCCATGTCGTATCTCGGACGCTCTTTTAGGCTTTTGGCATTAAGTTTCTGCTGTTGGTACTCCTTTGCGCGGATAAAAGCATCGTAATAAATCTGCTCAACCCCCATGCGTGTTTGCGGGTAGCGGGTTGTATTTCTGTCTCCCCAGTTAGACTGTTTTACGTTTTCTCCCAGTGCAAACTTGATGAATCCATCCGCATTTTGGATTTTCATTTCCTCTGGGTTACTGCCGTACTTGAGTTTTACTAGAGCAGATTGCCCTCCAATGGGATTAGCAGAGCCGTGTAGCAGTTGAGCTGCAGTTACTCCACCGGCTAATTGTCGGTAAATATTAATGTCTTCGGGGTTTACTACATCGCCAATGCGTACCTCTGCCGAGATGGCTTGTCCCGCCTCGTTTACCCCGCGGGCAATTGCAATATGCGAGTGCTCGTCTATAATCCCAGTAGTTAGGTGTTTTCCTGTACCGTCAATCACTCTTGCCCCTTGCGTAGGTAAGTTTTTACCTATTTGGGTGATTTTGCCTCCGGCAATAAAAACATCTGTGTTTTGTAGGATGCCCTCCTTTTCGTTGGTCCAAACGGTGGCATTCTTTATTAAAATGGGTTCTGCTTTGGGTTGCGTACCGTAACCAAAGGCTTTTAGTGGATAGGAAAAGGTGGAAACCGGGTATAGGTTTTCATCTTCATCCTCTTTCTCCTCTTTGTTTTCTTCCTCTTTTGGAGTGGCTAAAAAGCTAATGCGATCGCCTTGAGGGTCGAAGCCTAAGCCCTGTATCTCGCGACCGCTTTTCTGGTAACCATTCAAGCGGTAAAAGTTGTCATCCTCGTTGCTTTTAAAAGAAATGCTGATGGCAAAACCTTGGGTGGATACTTGAGCTTTTAATTTGGTAGTGTCCGTACCCGAGAGCAGTTTTAATTCGGCTTTGTACGAGTCTTTATCTGGACTTAAGCTTAAATGATATTGGTTGTTGGCTACTTGAAGAGTGTAAGTGCCCTCAAAATCAACTTTAGGGCTTGGATTTACTTCATAAGCTTTCCCTCGCACCACGTTTTCTAAAATCTGGGTCTTCTTGTGGAAGAGTTCACCCGAGCAGATGAGGAAGTTTGCCAGTTTGCCTTTTTCCAGACTTCCCACCTCCTTGCTTAATCCAACAAAGTTTGCAGGTGTTATAAAAAGGGCCTTTAAGGCCATTTCTTTGCTCAATCCAGCCTCTATAGCCGTTCTTATTTCTGCTAATAGCTCTTCGGGTTTCTCCAGGCCACTGGCAGAAATGGCAAAAGGAATGCCCATTTTTTCCAGTTTGGACAAATTGGTGGGAGCCCAATCGTAAGCTTTTAGGTCTTCCATACCCAACATGGCAGTAGCTAAGGGGTCGCTTAAATCGTAGGCTTTGGGATGTTTTAGTGGTACAACAAAACGATAGCCTTTATTGGCAAAAGCTTCTGGATTTTCGTAGAGGTCGTTTCCACCTATATAAATCCAGTTAAGGTTAAATTCTTTGGCAATGGCAGCAGCGCGTTCTGCGTCCCATTTATCCTGGCAAATAAAAAATCCAGGTTCTTTCATTTGCTCCGCTAGTGCATCCAGGCTTATATTTTTTTCTCTGTCGGCACCGCTGGCATACCATTTAGCATCGTGCAAAGATTGCTTAAGCAGGGCAATGCTCCCCATTAGGGAAGTAGGGTAACTCATACTAGAGCTGCCTTTATCGAAAGAGAAAAAAGCAGGTCCCGAAGCGGCTAAAAGCGACTCGTTTACCGGCTGGTCTCCCAGACTGGCAAAAACTGCATTTCCACGTGCAATTCCGTCTTGGTGGTGCGACAAAACAGTTCCAAATCCAGCCTTACGCCATTTTTCGGCTTCCTTTTCATCCACCTTAAAATATTTGGTGGCATCTATTTGTGCGCGGATGGCATCATTCCAATAAGTAGCACCGGGATTGGCTTTGTCGTAAACAGGGTATTCTCCCTTTTCATTCTTTTGGATATCAACGCCATAACCCGAGTTGAGCTCAATAAATGAGGGGTAAACGTGTCTCCCATTCAGGTTGTGAACGATGGCATTAGAGGGAATACTAAGTTGAGCACCTACCGCAACTATGCGCCCTTTACTCACCAAAATAGTGGCATTTTTTAGGCTCTCCTTTTCGTTAATGTGGACTGTGGCGCCTGTGTAGGCGTGAGTTTCTACTTCTTTCTGGGCGATACCTTGTACAGGAGTGCTTTGCGAAAAAGCAATTTGAGAAAACAACAGGCCAAGTGCTGCTAGCAATCTGGAAAACTTCATGCAGAAAAATTTGGGGCTAAAAGTAGTTTTTAGCAGCCTTTATGCAAGGCTTTTTACCCGTGTAGGTTGGGAAGGCTAATTTGAGATCCTTCCTACCTGAAGGCTGTTTCATTGGAAATTGCTTC
>JBMYJC010000113.1:0-6502 GCA_049594055.1 Luteibaculum sp.
CGGATATTGAAAATAAGCGTGCCGTAATTTTAAAGGATGGCGATTTAAACCGTGCCATTCGAGCCTCTTCAACCTATCCATTCTACGTAAGGGCAACAGAGTATAAAGACCAACTCCTTTTTGATGGTGGACTCTACAACAATTTTCCGGTAGATGTTGCCATAGCAGAGTTTAACCCAAAAGTGTTGTTGGGTTGCAACGTATCTTACAACTACGAGGCGCCAGAAATAGACGACCTCTTATCTCAGGTAAAAAACATGTTGGTTTCTAAAACCGACTATACGCTCCAAGGCATGCCTGGCATAATTGTGGAACCGGAGAATGACATTACCACTTTTGACTTTGAACGTTTTCCCGAGGCCATTGCCAGCGGTTATGAAACTACTTTGAGTAGAATGGACTCCATTAAGGTGCTAATAAATCAGCAGGACTCCCTGCAAACAGCATCAAAAAGAAAGGCATTTAATACCCGGAAGGTACCCTATAAAATTGCTCGCTTGTCCTTTAAAAAACTGAATAAAAACCAGGAGAGTTATTTGCGAAAAGGCATCGTAAAAAAACAGAATCAACCCTATTTAGCTGATTTACGATCTAACTTTTTGAGCCTGAAAGAGGACCCCTTTATCCGATACCTCTACCCCGATTTAAAATACAATGCGGCAGATTCTAATTACACCATGGATGTGGATGTAGATTTAGAAAAATCCATCGTAATCTCCTTTGGAGGAAACGTAAGCAACAAGGCTATAAACACCGGGTTTGTCTCGGCAGATTGGGTTCACCTGGGAAGATTTGGTACCATTCTTTCTGCCAACACCTACTTTGGTAAATACTATTCCTCCTTTAAACTGGATGCCAAACTCTACTTTGAAGGCAAAACGCCTTGGGTATTAAATCCCTATGTAGTATTTAATCGATGGGATTATTTTAAAAGCAGAACCTCTTTTTTTGAAGATATCCAACCTGCCTTTGTAATTGAAAATGAACGTTTTGGAGGCCTTTCTATCAGTTTACCCGAGAATCACAGCGGTAAGTTTGTTTTAGACATAAGGGCTTTTAGTAACAAACCCAATTACTATTTAACCCGAGATTTTAGCAATGCCGATACGGCAGACCAGAGTCTATTTCAGGGGGGAAGAATTGCCTTTTCCTGGTTGCAGAGTACCTTAGACCAAAAGCAATATCCTAGTAAGGGGCATAAAACATCAGCCAGTATTTCTATGGTGCAGGGCTTGGAATCTTATATACCTGGCTCCACTTCAGAAGCTCCGGCATTTTCCAACGAGTTAAAAAGTTGGATCCAATTTAGAGCTGCCTATCAGGAATTCTTTGAAATCTTGCCCAGGTTAAGTACCTATCCTATGGCAGAGATTCGTCTGGCCTCTTTTTACACTTTTTCCAACTTCCGATCCACCAAAATCTTCCAACCCCAGTACAATCCGTTAACAGAGAGCCCTACACTGTATTTACCCAGGTACAGGGCACTCAACTATGGCGGTTTGGGTCTAGGATTTAACTACGAACTAAGCGATCGCTTTTCTATCCGAACCCAACATCATATGTTTCAGCCAGTGAATGAATTGGAAGAGGGATTTAGAGACCAAACCACCTTGGGTAGCCTTTTAGCCGACCGCTTTTATATTGGGAGCTTTGCGGCAGTTTTCCAGAGTCCTATTGGCCCCCTGGCACTAAACCTCAACTATTACGATAAAAGCAGCGAGCCCTGGTCTTTTATGATAAACTTTGGATATATCCTGTTTAACAATAGAAGTTTGTAAGCGTATTGCAGACAGTATTTAATCCCTGTTTATGAACGCGATAAGGCCTAATTGCTAAGTTAGCGGACATTCATATTATCGATTATTGTCAGATATGATTAGTACTTCAGGAAAGATTTTGAAAATCTCTCACCGGTTTTATTAATGATGACTATGTTATAAAACCCGATTTCTAAACTAGTGATATCAATGCTCTTAACTTCGAGTGGATCCTTCCGTTGCAGGTCATACTCCGTATAAACTGTTTTCCCCAATTGATCCACTATGCGTATTGAATACGCTTCTGTACCTGAAGCAATGGAATAATGTATTTTCCCCGTATTTGTAGGATTTGGGAATACATTAAACCCTATCGAATTACGCGTCTTATACTGGATATTTGTAGGGTCGTGCTGGAATTCACATTGCTCCGATGCAGGCCTATCGAAACGTCTATATGCATCCCCTTTCTGGATACAATTAATTACAGAGTAATCGTATCCCTCGTTATATTGCAGAAAATGTACTAATCCATTTTGACCTCCCAAACCAGTGATATAAAAGGCGTCATGAGTAAGAAAAAAATCATCGCTACCTAATTCTACCCTATTCACGGTCTTACCAAAGTATTGTTGGGGATTGATTGACTTGACCACTGCTTTGGTGGTATAGTCTTCATTTACATCTAAAAACCAGTAGGTTATAGTGTCGCCAACAGAAGGGTTGTTGTAAAACCTGGGAAAAGCCCGGCTCCCCTGAGGTAGCCGCATATAGGTAATATTTTCTAAGGGGTCATCAAAGAAAAAAGCTTTATTCACTGGGCCATACAGGTTGGTATCTTCATGGGAATTCCCGTTACCATCTACGGTACTGAAATAATGTTGCCGGGCAACCAACACATGATACAGCGTATCATCAATTAGTGTATCTCCTTGAAAGAAGTAGTACTCGGATCGTACATCTTTAGGGAAAAAATTTGTTCGGTCCCAGCGTTCGTAAGATGTGATGTCCCATACTAAACTAGTATCAATAATGGAGGTTGGTTGGGCCTTAGTTAATACAGGAAAAAGAAAGGCTAATAGTATCAAATGCTTTCTACCATTAAAAAACTGATTTAATGTACTTCTGTAACCATTTTTCATTGCTAAAGGGATTACTTGGTTCTAACTATTTTACGGCTAAGCCTTTTGCCATGGTCATCACTTAGTACTAAAAAGTAAAGACCCACTTTTAATTGGGATACATCTAAGGGAATTTCGGTTTTAGCCCACGGCAACTTCTGCTGCAATACAGGGGTGCCGCTAAGGTCGTAGATGGATACATCCAAAGCGGTAGAGGAATTAGCATTCAATTGTATAAACAGCTCGTCATCAAAAGGATTGGGGAAAATATTTGCACCCAGAAGATCATTACCCACCTCTGTTACATGCGTAACAACGTGTTCTAAAGCACAGGGATCTGCTGTTGTGTGCAATTTGAAATTATACCTAATATTGGTATCTTTAAGGAAAAGCACGCAAAATGAGTAAGAACACTTCCATAACACTAGGCTCGTATTTCGATGATTTCATTCGTGGCCAAATTTCAGCAGGCAGATACAAAAACGCTAGTGAAGTAGTTAGAGCCGGGCTTAGGCTTTTAGAAGATGAAGAAAGCAAGGCTTTAGCCCTGAGAAAAGAAATTCAAAAAGGTCTTGAAAGTCCACGGGTTGAGAACTTTGATTTTGACCAACACTTAAATAGCCTTAAAGCCAAGAATACTGCTAATGGCTAAATTGGTTCTTAGGCAAGAAGCTATAAATGACCTTTCAGAAATCTGGGAGTATACATTTCATAAGTGGTCAGAAAACCAAGCTGATAATTACTACGAATCCATCAAAATAGGTTGCTCTGAAATTGCCGATGGATCATCATCAGGAAAACCCTACGATTCAATCAGTAAGCATCTACTCGGCTACAAAATTGGAAAGCACATCATTTTTTACACCCAAAACGAAAATGAAGTAGAGGTAATCCGAATTCTACACGAAATGATGAATTTTGGATCTCACATTAAAAAATAAAAACTGCACACAACAGCTATAAATAATGCGGGCGCCTATTCCAAAACCAAAAATCAAGCTTGCTCAAAATTCATCGCCAGTGTATTCCGCTTTTCAGCATTTTCCTTTCCAAAGAATAACCTCCCGGGCTGTCGGATTTGAAACTAAGCTCCAAATCCTGCACTATTCATAGCCGGGGCCGTTGGCAAGCATAACTGTGCTCTGCTCTAATCCTCAAAGATTTTCCTTGCGTTTTAAGTAACTTTAAAGTTACCTTTGTCGTTAAATAACCGAACAAGTTTGGAAAAAATAAGATCGGTTACATCATACGAAGGACACTTCGAAAAGTTCCTAAACTCTTTGGACCAAAAGACCCAGGACAAAGTCTTTAAGTTAATTGAGATGTTAGAAACCATTGAACGTATTCCTTCTAACCATCTTAAAAGCATAACTGGAGTAAAAGGCCTTTTTGAGGGACGCATTAAACTTGGATCCAACATTTGGAGAGTGTTCAGCTTATTTGATGGAAACAAGCTTGTCATCCTTCTAAACGGATTTCAAAAGAAATCACAGAAAACACCGAAGAAGGAAATCGAAAAAGCCAAGAAATTAATGTTGCAGTATTTTAAAGAGAAAAACGATGGGAAAGACTAAGTCATGGGACCAAATTAAAGATGAGGTTTATGGGAAAAAGGGAACTCCCAGAAGAGATGACCTGGAAAGAAGCGCTCAAGCATTTCAAATCGGGTATCTTTTAAGACAAGCTAGAGAAGAAAAGCACCTCACTCAAAAACAGCTTGCCGAAATCATTGATAAAAAAAGGACATACATCTCCCGAGTTGAGAATGATGGCAGCAACATCACATTAAAAACGCTCTACGATATCGTTGAAAAAGGCCTAGGCGGTAAAGTCTCAATAAACATCGAGATTTAAAATTACCCTTGCCAACTATGGCTATAAATAATGCGGGTTTATCGGTTAATAACGCATTTTCACTCCAGCTTCCGCCTCCCCTTTATTCTAAGTGGTTTTAGTAATTTACCACACAAATAAACCCATATAGCTTTCGGGGCTCGGCTAACAGTGTTGAGAGAACTAAACATTACAGCTCCAAAGCCGCACTATTCATAGCAGAGCCGTTGCACTTAGGGCGGATTACCTGGTTTTAACAATTTTACGTCTAAGGCTGTTGCCATGGCTATGGCTTAGTACTAAAAAATACACCCCAGCTTTTAATTGGGATACATCTAAAGGATTTTCGGTTTTAGCCCACGGCAACTTCTGCTGCAATACACGGGTTCCATTAAGGTCGTAGATGGATACCTCTACAGCGGTAGATGAATTAGCATTCAATTGTATAAAAAGCGCGACATCAAAAGGATTGGGGAAAATATTTGCACCCAGGAGATCATTACCCACCTCTCTTACATGGGTAACATCGTGTTCTAAAGCACAGGGATCTGCTGTTCTAAAATGCCTGGCTTCCTTGCTATTCTGAACGCAGTGTATATTTTGCCAACGGGTATTAAAATCATGCTGCAATGGTTCTATAAGCCCATTGGAACCACCATGGCCAAGGAGGTAATACGAACTAGGTGCAACGGAACCAACAAATTCAACTTTCGTGTAAGATTCGTTAGCTGTATAAAAGTATGGGGATACATTTGTGACACGCAATGTCATTCCCGGGTTAAGATAAGGTGATTCGTAACGAAAGGTATCTCCTTCCTGTAAGTTTCTATCGTAATTGTAGACAGTTAGGTTATACTCTGGAATTCGCACCCCCAACTTGCCATGTACGGTATCATCATGAAAAAAGGCAAGGAGCTCCTCGGGATAAAAGGTTCTATCATAAATGGTGGTATCGGCATCTTCATGATAAAAAAAGAACTGCCGGGCCATGAGTTTGTGGTACAGGGTATCATTAATCGTAGTGTCCCCCTTAAAATACTGGTAGGTCCATGTTACATCGGGTGGGAAAAAATTCTGCCCGTTATAATCCCAGTTGTAATAGGACTCAACTTCCCATATTTTATTGGTATCGATAAGAGAAGGGTATTGAGCAAACGCTACAGTGCCCTTAACCAGAAGGCAGAAAACCAGGAGTACTGTGGATATAGCCCCTGTATTTATTTTAGCTTTTCGTATTTCCTTTGCCTTCATTTTTCAATTCACCGATAAAATTATTTGACAAAATAGAGTTTTACGGTCAATTTAAATAGTATAAAAACAGAACAGCCGAGACTTTGCGTTAAGCCTCGGCTGTTCCTCACACTGGGTGTTTGGCACCTGTGAAAGTTTATGCTTGCGTGGTAGGCCCTCCAAAATTTATTGGGGGAAATCCACCCTCGTTATTCGAGTTGTTTCCATCTTCTTCTATCGCACCAAAATTTGCTTCAAACTTGCGTATGTTCTCGCTTAGCGCACGCTGCAGTCTTTTAGCATGAAATGGAGTAAGAAGCACTCTGGATTTAACCTTTGCTTTGGGTACACCTGGCATTACGCGAACAAAATCCAAAACAAATTCAGAATTGCTGTGCGTTATGATAGCCAGGTTAGAATAGGTTCCCTCTGCTACATCCTCAGTTAACTCAATGTTTAACTGGTTTTGGTTATTCTTTTTTTCCTCTGCCATAATGTAATTGTAAAAGCCCCGATTTACACCGGGGCCTTTTTTAATTATTCAGATACTTTCTCTGTGTT
>JBMYJC010000114.1:0-6496 GCA_049594055.1 Luteibaculum sp.
TTACCACCAACCTTGGGTTACATAAAAGAAACATTGTAACCCGATTTTTTGAACCAACTATGAAAGAATCATAGTCCTTGCTGTTTCTTGGGGCTAATATGCTTCAATTCCATCAACCGAGAATGCTTTCTGAGATCAATCAGATTTTTTATCAACCCCAATCAGATTTTAGCCATTTTTTCAACTACCCACTGGCAAACAAAAAAGCCTTGCACCACAAGGTACAAGGCTTTAATTGAGTAAGTACTAACCCTACAACGTACTATTCCTCAACAACTTCAAATTCAAACTCAGCACTTACCTCACGGTGTAGTTTAACCTGAGCAGAATATTTTCCAAGTGTCTTAATAGTATCTTCTTTCAAAACAATGTGCTTGCGGTCTATTTCTAGTCCTTTTGCTTTAAAAGCGTCTGCTAATTGGATGGTATTTACCGAACCAAATATTTTTCCATTCTCACCAGCTTTAGCACCAATGCTGATAGAAACTCCTGCAACCTTATCGGCTAGTGCTTGAGCTTCTTTCTTGATCTTCTCTTCTTTGTGCGCACGCTGCTTTTGGTTTTCTGCCAACACTTTTTTGGCAGAAGCAGTAGCCAATACTGCAATACCTTGAGGAATAAGGTAGTTAAGACCGTAACCGTTTTTTACGCTTACTACATCGTCTTTATATCCTAGGTTCTGAACGTCCTGCTTTAATATAACTTCCATAGCTTCTTGTAAAATCTTTTTACTTCAACAAATCTCCAACATAAGGAAGCAAAGCCAAGTGTCTGGCTCTCTTAATTGCCTGAGAAACTTTTCTCTGGTACTTAAGCGATGTTCCTGTAATTCTACGAGGAAGAATCTTTCCTTGCTCGTTTACAAATTTTAAAAGGAAGTTAGGATCCTTGTAATCTATGTACTTGATTTTGTGCTTCTTAAACCGACAATATTTCTCTCTCTTGGTTTCAATATTGATCGGGGTAAGATATCTTACATCTGATTCTCCTGCCATGATTTCTTAGTTTTCTACCGTTGATTTTTTAGTTCTCCTAGACTCTACATATTGCACTCCATACTTGTCCAAACGAACAGTTAGGAAACGCAATACGCGCTCATCTCTACGGAATTCCAATTCCATATTTCCAATAAATTCTCCGGGAACCTCAAACTCCAACAGGTGGTAAAATCCGGTAGTTTTTTTCTGAATTGGGTAAGCCAACTTGCGAAGGCCCCAATTTTCTTCGTGCTTAATCTCGCCACCATTACTTTTAATAAGGTCGCGATACTTAGCTACTGCTTCCTTTGCCTGCTCTTCAGACAAAACGGGAGTTAAAATGAAAACAGTTTCGTAACGACTCGACATAATTTTTTTTCTTTTTAAAAAGGGCTGCAAAGGTAAGAAAAAATTAATATTCAACAAGTTATGTGAGTTTTCCACGAAGCTGGGCTCACTGAGAAATGCCGCTATATTTGCACCAAAGAGTCCGAAATGAACGAAACCTTTATTGTATCTGCCCGCAAATATAGGCCCAGCACCTTTGATTCTGTCGTTGGGCAAAAATCTGTAACGGATACTTTAAAGAATGCCATTAGGAATAACAAACTGGCTCAGGCCTTTCTATTTTGTGGCCCCCGGGGAGTAGGAAAAACAACCTGCGCCCGAATTTTAGCCAAAGCGGTAAACGCGCAGGACCCAGACCAGCTGGATGAAATAAAGGACGATGGGCTTAACACCTTCGAGCTGGATGCGGCATCCAACAACTCGGTAGATGATATTAGAAACCTTATTGACCAGGTGAGAATTGCACCGGTTGCAGGTAAAAAATACAAGGTCTACATCATTGATGAGGTGCACATGCTCTCTACCAGCGCCTTTAACGCCTTTCTAAAAACACTGGAAGAACCGCCTTCCTACGCCATTTTTGTGTTGGCCACCACAGAAAAGCACAAAATTTTACCCACCATTCTTTCGCGTTGTCAGGTTTTCGATTTCCAAAGAATTCAGAACCAGGACATTGTTGACCACTTGAAGGAAATTGCCAGCAAAGAGGGAATTGAAACCGAAGATGAAGCGCTGCATATAATAGCAAGCAAAGCAGATGGCGGATTGCGCGATGCGCTTTCCATTTTCGATCAGATGGTGGCTTTTGGAGGGAAAAAAATCAGCTACGATCTGGTAATTGAAAACCTCAACTTGCTGGATTACGAGTACTACTTTAAAACCTGCAATGCGATCATAAACCAAGACCTTAGTCAAATCTTAAGCATCTTGGAGGACATCGTTTCTAAAGGTTTTGATGCGCACAATTTTATAGTAGGCTTAAGCGACCACCTGAGAAACCTTCTGCTCGCAGTAGATCCCCAAACCCATTCCATCCTAGTAGCCAGCGAAGATTTAAAAAAACGCTACGTTGATCAGGCCTCCAAGTTGGGGATTAACCAACTGCTTAAATGCCTGAAAATCGGGAACCAAGTTGACCTAAACTACAAAGCCAGTAAACACCCGCGTTTACTTGTAGAGCTGGGCCTTATGGACATGGCCCAGGAGAGCGAAAAAAAAAAAGTCCTAAGCCAAGCTTAAAATCTGCAGAATCAGGCTCTAAACCCGAGTCCAAGGCAAAAGCCCAGGCGGAGTCTAAAACAGAACACCCTGGTTCTGGCACAAATCAGTTTCACGAACCTGAACCCGATAAACTGGCTAAAAGTGCTACGGAAAAACCGCCACTTAAATCATCTCCAACCAAAAAACCTATAGGTCTTACCATTGGTGCCCTTAAGCAGGAGATTAAAAAAGATGAGGAAGTAAAGCAGTCCGAAGAATTAACAGCCGAGGAACGCGCTAAACTCCCGAAAAATGAAGTCTCTCAAGAACAATTATCGGCCACCTGGGACCTGTTTGCTAAACAGGTTAAAGAGCGAAAGGATGAGAGTTTTTATTCCACCCTCACCCTTTCTAAACCAGAATTAAAAGGACAAACCATCACCTTTGCAATTGCTAACAGTGTTCAGGAGCTAGACTTTGATATCCACAAACAAGAGTTGTTGGACTTCCTGCGCAAGGAGTTGCAAAATTATAGTCTAGAGCTAAAACTCACCCGCCAGGAAATAGAGCAAAGCCAGCAGTTTTACAGCGAGCAAGAGCAACTAAAGGCCATGATTGAGAAAAATCCTAAGGTGGCAGAATTAGTTAGAAGACTTGGCCTAGACTTTTAGAATCCAAAGCCGATAGAGAAAGCAAAATACCCCAGTTTTACGTCTGGTGTATTACCCGTGGTAAAGGATGATAGATCCCTAGACCATCTCGCATCCAACATAAAGATTTTACCCACAGCATTGGTAACCATAATTCCTGCACCAAACTTGAAAGAATTTGATATGGTTTCTAAATCGTCAATGCTTTCACTAAAATCATTCGGGCCTCCATTATCCTCATAGGTACGCTCTTGGTTACCCGCAAGATTAAAATCAAAAGAAGGCCCTGCAAAACCAACAAAGGAAAAGTCCTCATTAACTGGAATTGCCAGTTTTACAAGCAATGGCAACTCTATCCGCACAAATCTGAAATTGTCTTTATAATCGTATTCATTACTTCCAAAAGTTCCCTGCTCCTCAACAGTTCCCTCGGTTTTTGCACCAAGAAAATTAAGCATCACATCCGTGCTCAAACCAATATTGCCTGCACCAAAAAAGTAGTTGGCATTAAAACCACCGGCAAACATCAATCTTGTATTCACTTCTGAGTCACTATCCGGAGCTTCCGTAAACTTGGAACTACCCATAGCAAATCGACCGCCCGAAGAAAATCCCGATTGTCCAAAACAGTTGAAAAAAGGAGAAAAAACCAGTATTGAAATAAAAAGTTTTAGGGTGTAATTTTTCATGACTTTAGGTTTGGGCCAAATGTACTATTTTTGCCCCGTGCACAGCCAATTTGAAAATATAAGAAGGCTCTTAGCTTCGCTGCTATTGGTTGGATTTATCTCTTTATTGGGGATAAATTTTACGCACGGTTTTGATCAAAACCATTCTCACGAATTTAATTTTTCAGATCTCCAGGATGAAGATTGCAACCAATGTGCATTTTTCAAAGCTTGGTCTAACAGCCTCGAAGTTTCAAATAATTCATCATGGGTTGCTCCTGTGCTTCCAAAGCATGATATAGAAGCTTTTCAAGTTTATCAATCTCCCTGTTTGGATGGTTTAAGAACTAGCTCACCACCCAACAAAGCCCCACCTGTTCTAGTAAGTTAGAGAATCACACACCCAATCTACTTACTAAGTCAAATTTTTCATGAAGTTTTTACTTGGTTGCCTGCTTTTGCTGGCGCCTTACATGCTCTGCGCAGAGCATTGCCGAAATACCCTAACGGGAAAAGTGTTTGACGCAGAAACTAAGGAACCCCTTGCTTTTGCCAACATTTTTATTGCCGAATTAAAGGACGGTACCGTTGCCGATCAAGATGGTCGTTTCCGCATAGAAGACCTTTGCGAAGGTAAATTCACATTGCGCATCACGCACGTAGGATGTTCTCCAGTTATTAAGGAGATTACAATAGATGGCGATCAGCAAATTGAAGTTTCATTAAACCATAGCTTGCACGTCCTTGAGGGATTATCGGTGGTTGCCGATAAAAAAGAACTGGGCGAGGGAATTGGAGTTCTAAAATTGGATAGAGAGCAGATGGACTATGCTGCTGGAAAAGGCATTGC
The DNA here is from genome assembly GCA_049594055.1 of Luteibaculum sp. Lineage (GTDB taxonomy): Bacteria > Bacteroidota > Bacteroidia > Flavobacteriales_D > Luteibaculaceae > Luteibaculum. The sequence continues at coordinate 4,694 of JBMYJC010000114.1, forward strand.
AGAACTCCTGGAGAACCAATCGGGACTGAGTAATTTCTCTACCGGAAACAATGTTAACAAACCCGCTATTCACGGACTAACTGGACAAAGGCTTAGCATCATTACCCAGGGATCAAAATTCGAAAGCCAGCAGTGGGGCTCTGAACACGCCCCCGAACTGGATTTTTATGGGAGTGAAAAAGTTGAAATTATAAAAGGAGCCAATGCACTGCGCTATGGATCAGACAACATGGGTGGACTTATCCGCATCGTTCCTTCCTCAAAATTAGAAAACAGTGGCATTGATCTTTCCGGAGTTACAGGTTACTCCAGTCTAAATAGAGCATTTTACAAGGGAGCACAGCTACTTTTTAACACTGGTGGGAAGTTAGCTTTGTACGGACAGGTGAGTGCCAAACACCACCGCGGTGGGAATTACCGCAGCCCTTCTTCATTTATCGACAATACAGGATTAGCGGCTCAAAACATTAGCTACCAGTTGGGTAGAGCATTTAAAAATTGGAATGTTCAACTGGATTATTCCCGCTACGATACCGAATTGGGGGTGATGAAAGGCGCCCACATTGGGAATACCTCTGACTTAATAAGAAGCATTGAGGGTGGAGGCCAACAGACCGCAGATACCTTTAGTTATGAGATTTCAAACCCAAGGCAGGAAAGTCTTCATGAGAAAATAGCTTTAACTGGAAAAAAATCTTCCCTTTCCTGGAATCTATCCCGCCAATACAACATCCGGCAAGAATTTGATCTACACGGCTTAAGGGATTCAAGCAAAGCTGCTTTGCATTTAGAAATTACAACCTGGCAAGCAGAACTTGTGCATAAGCGGCAAGTAGGAACAAGTAATCTTGAAATCGGGATACAAGGCCAGCACCAAAAAAACACCTTTGAAAACAGCTACTTTATCCCAGGTTATTTTCGAGAACAATTGGGTGCTTTTGCCATCAGTAGTTTTTACTTGCCAAAAAGTATCAAAGTGGAAGCTGGTGCGCGCATAGATGTCTCACAAATGCAAGCCTTTGCGGTACGTAACCTGGAAAACCGAGATACCACTCTTCATTTTTTAGTACCCTCTTATCATTTACGTGTAGACAAGGTTTGGAGTGGATTCAGGATTTCACTTCAAAATGGATTATCCTGGAGACCTCCCTCACCCAACGAGCTTTTTGCCCAGGGCGTGCACCATGCATCGGCTAGAATTGAACAAGGCCAAGCTCAACTAAAACCCGAAACAGCAATAAACTCGGGAATGGAGTTAAAATTTCATCGTTGGGAAGCTCTGGAATTAGGTGTTTTTGCTTACTACAATTTCTTTAACAACTACATTTATTTAGAACCACTTCCACAGCCTGCATTAACTATTCGGGGTGCTTTTCCCGAGTTTGTATTTAAACAAACAGACACACGGCATCACGGACTTGATCTCAACTTGAGTCTTTTCCCAAAACGAAAGGTCAGATTTGATATAAGCGGCTTTATTGTTCGGATGCGAAATGCAGAATCGGGTGACTTTCTACCAAATTTCCCGGCAGACAGATTACGCTTCAAATCTATTTACAGTGGGTTTTCAAAAAAATCTTTCGCAGATAATTGTTGGGTAGAAGTATTGGCGGTTGCCAAACAAAATAGACTCCCAAATTTCGTTTCAGAATCGGAAACAAATAACCGCTACTTCCAAATTCTAAATAGTAGCCCTAGTGGTTACTTTCTTTTAAATGCCGGTTTTCAAGGTCATTTTTCTTTATCGGATTACCTACCCGTAAACTTCCGAGTAAGCCTAAATAATATCCTAAATACTCAATA
>JBMYJC010000115.1:0-3455 GCA_049594055.1 Luteibaculum sp.
AAACCTACGTAGTAAAGGTTCAAATCGTCAATGAACTCGTTGTGCTTTTCGGCTATTACGTAGTTCCAAAATTCAGTATCCTTTAATTTTGTTGACTTTAGCTCAATTTGAGCAATGGGGCACAATTGAGAGATTGGCATGGACGATGGAATCCTTATCCATTCTTCCTTGACGTGGTTACCTTTTTTTTGCCAGCTTAGATGGGGCATAATTACGGTATGCAGGCTTAGCCCCTTAGATTTATGTACTGTTCTTAAAATTATACTATCCGATTCAGCAGATGCCAGAGGGAAGTCCTCTTTGTTTTTTTCCAGGTGATTGATGAAATCATTGAGATTTGAGCCTTGTGTGGTCTCGTAATCCATACACACCTGAAAAAACTGACGAAGTGCAGGTAGCTCCCTGTCAAAAGAAAATTGCTGATATAGATGCAGAACTTTTTCTGTAAGACTTTCCCTGGACCAAAAATTTTCCAATGAAAAGAAATCTGCAATCGCTCCTGGTTTCAACTTTACATTATATCCAGAAATTTCAAGGAGATCATTATAGCTGCTACTTAGGTTAAATACTTTGTCGTTTATGTTGTGTAATAAGGATAACATTCTTACCAAAGAAGGCTCCTTTTCGCGGTTGCATAAAAAACGCAAGGCAAGGAAAATCACCTCCGCATAGGGGTGCTCAATTAAAAAGTTATTCTCCTCGGAATAAGAAGGTATTTCATGGTGTTTTAAGAATTCCTGGAATTCCTTAAGCTCCTTTTTATTCTTCGCTAACACATTGATGTCGTTTGGCGAAATCCCATTATCGAAACATTTTTGAATGCTTTTTAGGAGGAAATCAAACTGTTCTTCCTGCGTATTTTCTTTTTCCTGGAGATAAGAAACTTCAAGGTAACCGGGATACTTTTTAATCGCTTCCTGCTTACCGTTTAAGTAGTAAGCCTGGAATTCATTATCCATAAAAGGAGCCATATGCTCCAGGAAATCATTGTTAAAAGCTACAATTTCATATCCACTTCGGTAGTTTTTATCTAGATCTACAGCTTGGTAACTGGCGCTCAGTAAATTCTCGTGTTCCGCTGCGCTAGGAGATTCTGATAAAAGTTTTGGAAGGCTGACAATTTGTCCAACCTCAGCCCCGGTAAAGCGATAAATAGATTGCTTGGCATCGCCAACCACGGTAGTGCTTCCGCCTTGTGATATTGCGTTACTCACCAAGGGTAAGAAGTTTTCCCAAGCCTGAACTGAGGTGTCCTGGAATTCATCGATTAAAATATGCCGATAGGCATTGCCAATTTTCTCGTAGATGTACGGGGTGGGATTGTTTTCCAGGAGCTCAGAAATTCGGTCTGAGATTCTGTCCAATGTGATTTGTTTTTTTGTGTAGCAAAAATTGTCGTAGCGCCTTAAAATTTCAGCACTGCTGTTTAAAAAGGGCAGTTGTTTTTGGATAGAGCTTAGCAGGTAAAACTCTCCTTTGTGGGCAAGGAAATAATCATGGGCTTTTCTTACTCTTGAAAGAATTTCCTCGGTCAGGTGGTCAAACTTGCGTCCAACATCCTTATGCCAGGGATTGTCGCTTGAGATAAATGTTTTTGGAAAGGTTACGCCAATATTTACATCCCAATTAGTTTCCTTCCATGCTTTTATCATTTTATCCAAGCCGCAAGTGGATTTACCCCCAAAGTGTTCTTGACGCAAGCCGTGCTGGCTGGTAAAGCTTTGCACATCTTCAGCCAAAACGAAGAGCTTCTCTTTTATTTCTTCCGTTCTGCTCTTTATATGTTCGCTTATCTGTTTTTTATTTTTTGTGTTGGCAAGGAACTGGTCCAGATATTGGCGGTTTTTGCCCGATATGTTTTTTTGGAGAAAATCTACCAGGTACTTCTGCGGATCGTTAATTTTTTTTCCCTGTTCCAAGTTGATATCGATCCATTGATCTATCATGGTAGACACCTCTTTGTCTTCCCCGTAAACGGCAATCAGTTCAGCACTAAACTCCTCTAATAGGGCCTGTGGATTTAGGTTTACCTCAAAGTCTGGCGGGAAATTGAGATCCTCTGCAAAAATTTTAACTACACGGGTTGTAAAAGAGTCGATGGTTTTAATACCGATCTGACTGTAGTTATGAAGCATAGCTTGTAAAGCCTGCAGTGCTGATTTTTCAAGATCTTGTTCGGTACAACCCAATTTTTGGGCCATCTCCTTTTTTAACTCAGATTCCCCTGGGGTAGATATTTCTTTAATTCCTCGTAATACTCGCTCCAGCATCTCTTTGGATGCGGCATTAGTAAAGGTGATGGCTAAGATGTTTTTAAAGCGCTTTGCCTGCCCGGGCTTTAAAAAAATAGAGAGGTAGGATAGTACTAATTGGTAGGTTTTTCCTGAACCTGCGGATGCATTATAAACAACAAAGGGTTTTCCCATGATGCCATAATACGATAATCTTTGGAGCTATTTATGCTACTAATTGGAGCTACTTAGATTTAAGAATTACGGTGAATTCGGCTCCTTTGTCGGGTTCGCTCTTGCAGCTAATGCAGCCCCCTAAAACTTCCAATTGGCGTTTCACCATAAACAATCCAAAACCGGTGCTGTCTTTACGCTTGGTGAAGGTTCTGTTTAATTGAAATAACTGGTTTCCAAAGCGCTTAAGGTCTATGCCGATGCCATTATCGGCCACATTAAGATATTCTAACCCATCTTCATTAATTCCACTGCTAAGGGTGATTTTTAAAGGTCTATCCTCATCCCTGTACTTTATAGCGTTGGTGATTAGGTTGGACAATATGGAGTGTAAATATATTTTAGGATAGGAGATTGACGGTAGTTTCTCAAAATTCACAATGATTTCTGGATTTACCTCCTTGATATGCTCGCTCATTTCTGTGAGTATATCGCGCAGGGTTTCTTCAATACTTAGCTTTTCGAATTTCAGATTCCCCTCATTGGTATAGCGTATTAATTCCAAAAGGTCATCCAGAGTGTCAATAAGGTTGTTACTGGAATCCACCAAAGCATCCACCCATTGCTTTTGTTCCTCCTCTGTTTTACTAACTAACATGAGGTCTAGAAGCATCTTAATATTTCCGGCAGGAGTTCTAAGGTTGTGGGAAACGATATGGCCAAAATCTTCGAGTTGGGTGTTTTTGAGTTGCAGCTTCTTTATGGTGTTTAGCTGTTTCTCAGACTCCATTATCATCGCCTGTTCTTTCCTTTTTTTCTTTGTGATATCCTGAATTTGAGAAACAATCCGATCGGTTTTTCCTTTTTTATCAAATAAAACGTTTGCCAGAATTTGTACCTCCACATAATCTCCGTTTTTGTGGATGTATCTTTTTTCGAGTTCCGCGGTTTTAATCTTTCCAGAAGCTAGGTTTTGAAGGCAAGTGTTGCTGCTTTCCAGATCATCGGGATGAGTAAACGCAACAAAGGACTTTCCAACTATTTCATTTT
>JBMYJC010000115.1:3465-6477 GCA_049594055.1 Luteibaculum sp.
TAGCCCAAAAGTTTACAGTAACTGGGGTTGGCCTGAAAAATTTCACCTTTTAAATTTAAAACAGCTAAACCAATTCCACTCACCTCAAAGAGGTCTGTTGAGTTGTGCATTTTAAGTGCACCTTTATTTGCTGTGCGCATTTCTTGTAGTAGGCCAACTATCTGTTTACCGTTATCCGCCTTTTCTAAAATCAACTTTAATGTTTTGTTTTCGCTGTTTATTTCACAATGGAATTCCTGGTCTATAGGATGAGGCTGTTCAAACGCATTGAGAAAAAGTTTGCTAACTGCGTCCGAGTTGGTTCCGGATAAAACCTCTTCCACATCCTTCAATTTATAGGAGGTTCCGCTCTTAAACCCAAGCATTTCAAATGCCTTTTGACTAAGAATAAGGTTGGCATGGTCAAAATCCATAAGAATGGCTCCTGCATTGCACTCCTTGCCTGCCAGATTTAAAAAACCGTGGAGCATAGATGATATTTGCCGGTCAGACCCTAGAGCGTGACGAACCACAAAATTCTTTACACCGGAGGTCGTAAGGATCATTTCTGCTGGTTGGTTTTCCGGAACTTTCATCGCTAAATTGTTGCTTTGCACTCGAAATCCCATTGTAGTCAAAAATAACCGCATATCGCTTACAGGGTTGTGCCAATGGTTTAAAGGGTAGATTTATTAGATTAATGAGTATTTCTAGACGATTTCTTTTGAATTCAATTACCAAGGTATAAGATGAAAAGCCAACTAAAGGAAGAAATGCTTCTTGCTAAACAGCAAGAAAAGGAGCTAAGATTGGTGCTGCAGCGCCTGGCAGAAAAACCCGATATCCTTAGTGGGGAGGATCAACTTAAAGCTGCCCACGAGGTTGAGGAGGAAATCAATTGCCTGGATTGTGCTAATTGCTGTTCCACCATTCCGGCACTCCTAAACGAAGAGGATATAGACAGGCTACCTGCTGTTTTGGGAATTACGCGTTCTCAATTTGTTCAACGGTATGTAGATTATGATGAAGATGGGGACTGTATTTTAAACCGCACACCCTGTCATTTTTTAGACGAAGAGAACAAATGCAAAATATACGCAGACAGACCTCAGGCATGCAGAGAGTATCCTCATTTGGATGATCCTCAACTAATACAATACCTTCCGGTTTTAGAAGAAAACCTAAAAGTTTGTCCTATGGCTCTACGAATGATTCAAAAAATCGATGTACTAATTTCTGGGAAAGCCTCGAATTAAGTTTATTTTAGAGCAACTACGATAAGAGGGATACCGTCTTCAAATTACTTACCAACCGCATGTTAAACCACCTTTACACATTGATTTTTTTTCTTGGCGTTTGTTCTGCCTATGGTCAATGTCCTCAGTTTTTTGACAATAGCGGGAACCTGAGCTCTCAGCCAGTATGGAAATTTTGCGATGATGCAGCGTCTACCTTAAACATCCAGTCCGACCAAAATCTTGGAAATTACACGGTGAATTGGGGGGATGGGAACACCTCTAACGGTAACTCGCTTCCCGCAGGTCAAATTTTATCGCACAATTACGCAGCTGGAATTCAAACCTACACGGTTACCATTACTACAGGCGGTTGTACAATAGAGGGAACTTACATAAAGGAATTACCAGTAAAAGCCTCTATAGAAGTTCCACCAAATGGAGTTACCCAAGTTTGTGCTCCTGGCTCTATGGATTTCTTGAATAACAGCACTGGAAATTCTCCTAACACAACTTATTTCTGGGATTTTGGAGATGGTCAAACTCTTGGGCCTTTAGGATCCGGTAATGCAGGGCAAACCGTAACGCATACTTACCAAGCGGGAACAGTGGATTGCGATACCCGTGTTACCCTGATTGCTGAAAATGAATGCAGTACCCGCCCTTCCGAAGCAACTTTTGAACCTGTTCAAATTTGGGATATTGACAAACCGGGCTTGGGAGCTAATCCTACTTTGCTATGCTGGCCTGATAACACAGTAACTTACACAAACAATACCGATAGAAACTGCTCGCGGCCAGAGGAAGGAAACACTTTTCAACGTTATGAGCGATGGATTTTTCATGATTTTTTTGGCCCCGGTCAAGATTCTATAATTGATTGGAGACCCTGGCCACCTAGCCCACCCAGAACGGTTAGTTACCCAGGCCCGGGAACTTATGACGTTACCCTACAAGTGCGCAATTTTTGTGGGGATGCAGAAATTACCCGCTCCATTACAATAATAGATGAGCCAGAGGCCTTGTTTAGCTTAGACAAAGACACAGTTTGCGCAGGTCAGGAAGTAACGCTCACCAAACTTACAGGAGCTCCAGCTAACCGTTTCAGGTTTACTACTGGGGAAGGAGGATGGAGCAATTTTGGCAACCAGAACTCTAGAACATTCTCCTATACAAGTCCCGGAAATTACACGGTGGGCTTTGCCATTGATGTTAACAATGGAACGCCAGCTTGTAAAGACACCGCATACCTGCCCATTGTAGTTTTAGACGATCCAACGGCAGATTTTTCTATCAGCGCCAATGAGGGTTGTGAGAGCTTAAGCGTGAGTATCACCAACCAATCGCAGGATGCTATTAGTTGGGTTTGGGATTATGGAAATGGTTTCACCTTTACTGGCCAAAATCCTCCAGATGTTTTGTACAACCAGCCGGGAACTTATACGCTTAGTCTTACCTGTACTAATGCCAAAGGTTGTACAAGTACATTCAGCCGCGAAATTAATGTGTACAGCAATCCTGAACCCGATTTTAATGACGGTGCGGCCTGCTTGGGTCAGGAATATGTTTTTAACGGAGAGGCCAATGCTGACCCAAACGATCCAGTTACTTCGTGGACCTGGGATTTTGGGGATGGCATAGATGGGAATGGACAGAATGTAAACCACATTTATTTCCAGGACGGGCCTAAAATTGTAACTCTGGAGGTGGAGACTGAGAACTGCAGTGCCAGTATTTCAAAAACCATTGATATAGAATCGCTGCCGGTTGCGTCCTATACCCCAGATCCAAGTGTTGG
>JBMYJC010000116.1:0-6430 GCA_049594055.1 Luteibaculum sp.
TTCTCTCTTCTTACTTCAGAAGCCTTTATCTGGACATCCTCTTTGGTAAAAAACGCCATACTTTCTGCAGCCCTTTTCAATCCTAGATTGACAATTTCATTGGCTATCTTTTGTTCTTTTATATCCATCAGGCCAGAGTTTTTTCTTTAAACAATTGATTTATAATGTTTGCTATGTCTAAAACAAGACACACATTGCCATTTCCTAAAATGGTAGCACCACTAATCAATCCAACGCGGTCAATAGGCGGGGCCAGGGTTTTTTCTACAATTTCTTTTTGCTGCAGTAGCTTATCTACCACAAATCCTACATACTTATTTTGGTAGGATGTAACCAATACATCCAGCTTGCGCTCCTCATCCAAAACATCATAGCTGCGGTGTAGAATTCCTTCCATAGAATCTTCGGACAAGTCTTTTACCTGATACAAATCGTTAAGGAAAATTATGGATATGGTTTTCCCTAAATAACTGGCCATAAGGCCATTACTAATTTTGTGGATGTCTTTTTTATACAGGGAAATAACTGCTTCGGTATAGGATAAGGCAACGGCATATTCTTGCTGGTTTAGCTCAAACAATAAGGCTCCTTTAACCGCCATAGAAGAGGGCAGCGATAATTGAAAAGTAGATCCCTTGCCTACCTCTGTAAGCACACGAATGCTGCCGCCAATAGACTCGGTTGCGCGTTTTACCACATCCATTCCAACCCCGCGGCCCGAAACTTCTGTGATGGACTCGGCATTTGAGAATCCAGGTTCGAAAATGAGCATGATTAAATCATCGCGGGTGGCTTTTTTGAAGAAATCTTCTGTGATAATGCCCTTTTTAACTGCCTTACGTCCAATTGCACTTGCATCTATTCCATTCCCGTCATCAATAATTTCAATGATTACCGTGTCTTTTTCATTTCTGGCGCGCAGAATAACTTGTCCTCTTTCTGGTTTACCTCTTTTTATTCGCTCTTCGGGTTTTTCAATTCCATGGCTTACGGAGTTTCTGATCACATGCACCAATGAATCCGACATGATTTTCAGGATGTTGCGGTCTATTTCGTTCTCTGTTCCCTCTAAAATCAGATCCACTTTTTTCTTCTCAATGGAGGCTACATCCCTAATTATTCTGTGAAACTTGTTAAAAAGGAAGCCAACCTGTACCAATCGCACGTCCATAACTCCATACTGCAAATCGGATGTGATACGCAATAAGCGAGCAAATTGGTTGGTCCCATAACCGCGCTCCACACTGGCAGCAATCAGACTATCTCGTTCAATAATTAACTCACCAACCAGATTTAACAGACTATCCAATTTGCGTACGGGAACCTGCACCAGATCTGAAAAGGCAATTTTTGTTTCGTTGGGAATTTCCTCGATTTCTTCCTCCTCGTGGTGCTGTTCATGGCCCAACTCTTCGGCATGGCCACTCTCCATATCTACCGAAATGGGTACGGTAAGATGTTCCTGTTCTTCCTCCCCAGTGGGGGCAGTTGTGGTTGGAGCTGGTGATTCTGAATTTTCTTCGGCAGTATTTTGTGTTTCTATTTGATTTCCGTTGTTGGGCGAGCTTTCAGAATCCAAAACTTCAGCGCCTGCAAGATCCTTTGTTTCGTCTTTTTGGGCTTCTCCTGCGGGTGTTTGGGCAGGGCTTTCCTGGGTACTCTCACCGGCTTCGTTAAGCGCATTTTTTAGGTAAACCGCCAACTTGGTTCTAATTCCTTTGTAGCTAACCTTGGCATCTGTTTTAATGGCATCAATGAGTTCCCCCAGTTTATCGTTGGCCTTAAATAGCGAGTTAAACAGATCGTCTTCTAGTTCAATTTTCCCAGATTTTACTTCGCTAAATATGTCCTCCATTACATGGGCCAATTCGGCAATGGCTTCAAAGCCCATTCCCATAGCATTTCCCTTAAGGGTATGGGTAATTCTAAAGATGTGGTCTACCACTTTTTTATTGTGGATGTCCTTTTCCAGCTGGGTAAAAAGCCTGTTTAACTCCTCGTAGTTATCCAGGGCTTCTGCCAAAAACATCTCTTTATATTCTTCTTCTTTAGATCCCATGAATTCTTTCGCTTACGACAAACAACTAACCATAAAGCCGGCCATTTGACTAATTGGTAAATCTGCTTTTGAAAGACCTCTTTCTTTTATTGCCCGAGGCATACCATACACCACTGATGTGGCTTCGTCCTGGGCAAGTGTGTAACCCCCCTTGCGGTAAATGGCTTCCATGCCCAGGGCGCCATCTTTTCCCATACCAGTTAATATGGCTGCTATAGACCTGGCTCCATAAACCTCTGCTACCGATAGCATTAGGCAGTCTATAGATGGGTAGTTAAATTCTTTGTATTTCTCCTGGGTAAAATCTATTACTACATGGCCTAGCTCGTTTCTCCGTAAGAAAGTGTTCCTACTACCCGATGCAATGACAATTTTTCCCGCTTCCACCCGGTCGTCCTTTCTTCCGATTAATACCTCCAGCGGACTTATGTTATCCAATCTTTTTGCGTAGGATGGAATAAAATTGGCAGGCATGTGTTGAGCAATAATCACAGGTACTGGAAGATTACCTGGCAACTTGGAAACCACCGCCTCCACTGCTGTTGGTCCCCCTGTGCTGGCTCCAATTGCAATTAAGTCATAGCTCAAAGGGCTATCGAAGGTGTGGTTTAGCGTATTGGCTTTAACTTCTTTAACCGGAGCAATAGTGATGCGGTTAGATTTTGCCACCTCACGCACCTTTTTAATTATTTGTGCACTGATCTCCCGCACTTTGGCCCGGTTCTTTTCCGGTTTGTTCAAGTAATCTATTGCCCCCAATTTGAGTGCTTCCATAATGGGATCCATGTTGGTGTTTCCCATGGCGGATAGAATGAGGATGGGTACTTTTTTCTTTTCCAGGATGTTTTTAATGGCATACAGGCCATCGTATTCGCCCATGGTCATATCCAAAACAATAACATCCACCTCTTGCTTTAGGGCTTTTTCAACACAGTCTTTTCCATCAAAGGCTGTATCTACCACCTTCATATCATCTGCTTCATTGATGATATCGGCAATAATCAAGCGCATCAGGCCCGAATCATCGGTTACTATTACCTTGATTTCGCCCATGCTCTATGCCAATGCCTTGTTAACCGATTTCACCAATTGTTCGGCCGTAAAGGGCTTTACAATGTAATCTTCGGCACCAATAGACATTCCTTCCTGGATTACTGATTCCTGCCCAACGGCCGATATCATGATTACTTTGGAGGAAAGAGATTCTTCCCCCTTTATAACCCGTAGTATATCCGTACCAATCATATCTGGTAGGATGTTATCCAAGGTGATTAGATCCGGATTTAGTTCCATGGCCTGGTCTATGGCCGATTCTCCATTTGCTGCCTCTCCCACAATTTTATATCCTGCCTCTTCCAGGGCATCTTTAATCATGGTACGCATGTACATAGAGTCGTCCACTATTAAAACTGTTTTGCTCATGATTGTGATTATTAAATTCTTGATACTTTATGCAACTCTTCGGACTCCATCATTTTGATCATATCCACCATAATCACCATTCGGTCTCCGGCTTTCACGATGCCTTTAATGCAATCCTGGTTGAGGTTGGAATATTGGAGTACGGTGCTGGATTTATCGATATCGGCCTCACTCACTGTTAAGGTGTTGGGTACTTCCATGACCAGAACACCAATTTTGAATGATTCGCTCTCGACCACCAAGGTGTAGTTGCCCTTCTTTTCTTGCTCTTCTTTACTTCCTTTGGCCAGATTAAACTTTCGTTCCAGATCTACTATTGCAATGATGTTTCCTCTAATGTTTGCCACTCCTTTTATGTAATCTGGAGTTTGAGGAATTTTGGCAATGTTGGGGGTTAAAACCACCTCCTTGATCTGGTCTATATGCAGGGCATATTCTTCGCTACCAAGTTTGAAGATGATCAATTGCATCATCTTGCCCTTTTCTTTTTCCTCTTTGTAAGCAGCGGCCTCGGCCTTAACATCGGCCAGGGTTATTTCCTCCTTAAGCTCTGCCATAATTGCTTGAATTAATTATTTCTTCAATTTGAATTTGGAAACTCCATCGTTAAGCTCATTGGCAGCGGCTGCTAATTGTTTGCTAGTGGCATTCACTTCCTCCATTCCCGCGCTAAAGTCTTTAGAAGAAGTTGCTATTTCTTCGGTACCAGCCGCGGTTTCTTCAGACACCACCACAATCATTTCGATGTTTTTCACCGTGTTGTTAATGGCCTCTTTTTGTTCGGTTGCCGCGGTTAGAATTTGTTGCGATAAGTTGAAGGTCTCGTTGGTGGACTGTCCTATAGACTGGAAAACATCCTCTGCTTCCTTAGAGGCCTGATTACCGCTAGTAACGCTGGCGCTCATTTCTCCAATTGCTTTACTGGCTTGGGTGATGTCTTTCTGCACGGCAGTAACCACTTTTTGAATATCAACAGCCGACTTTCTGGAGTCTTCTGCGAGCTTTCTAATTTCCTCGGCCACAACTGCAAAGCCTCTTCCGGCTTCTCCTGCTCTAGCTGCCTCAATAGCAGCATTTAAGGCCAAGAGGTTGGTTTGCGCAGCTATGTCGGTAATTACATTTAAGGTTCTTGCAATTTCCTCTGAACGCTCTGTAAGCACTTCGATGGATTTTTGGGTTACCCCTGCAGAGCCCTCAATCTTGCCCATATTTTCTACCACCATTTTTACTGTGGCCAATCCGTTTTTGGCGCTCTCCTGGCCAGTTTCGGCTGCCTTATTGATCAAATCGGCCCGGCTACTCATATCATTTGCCGTTCTCAATACGCCTTCTACCAGTTTGGAAGCATCATCGGTTTGTTGTGCCTGCTGATGAGCTCCTTCAGCCATTTCCTGGATAGCAGAGGCTACCTCCTGAGTAGTGGCTTGCATTTGATCTGACTTAGTGAGCAACTCCTCACCGGATGAGGCAACCAGGTTAGCTACCTCACTCAGGTCTAGCATCAGGTCGTTTAGCTGATTAACCGCATCGTTGTATGCATCGCCCAGTGCTTTTATATCGCCTTTTACATCCAGAGTAAACTCATTGGAAAGGTCTCTGGCTGCCAGTTCAGACATCAGGCCTTTAAATTCTATGATAGGATCTGCGATGTTGCTCAGCAATTCGTTCATGGATGAACTTAGGGCTAACCAATCTCCTTCCAGGCCGGTTGTATCTATTCTGGCACTTAGATCTCCTTCTTCCGCTGCTATTTTTACAACGCGGTTAACTTCTTCCAAGATGGATTTTTGCGCTTGGATATTTTTAGCAAAACCGGTGTAAAATATTTCACCATCGATTTCCACTTTGGAAAGCGACAAGTCTGCCCAAATTCGAGTGCCATCTTTGCGTTGTACCTCTACTTCACGACCACGACCTACAATTTTGTTTACACCCGTTTTGATATTAGCGTCAACATATCCATCGTGGGGTGTTTTGTGTTCATCGGGCACCAGCTCGCGGATATTTTTCCCCAGCATTTCTTCGCGTTTATAGCCCCAGAGTTTTTCTGCGGATTTGTTCATAAACAGAATCTCCTTCGTTTTTCCGTTTATGGTAACTACACCATCTACCGCTTGCTCTAAAATTTGCTCATTCTTTATTTTCTCGTTGCGTTCTGCAGTAATATCTTTCGCAAAAGCTGTGTAAAGTACTTCACCTCCTATTTCTACTTTGGAAATAGAAAGGAAAGCCCAAAATTTAGATCCGTCTTTCCGCTGTATTTCAACCTCGCGACCACTTCCAACAATTTTATTGACTCCGGTCTTTAGATTTGCGTCTACATAACCGTCATGATTGGATTGATGCTCGGTGGGCACCAGCACTTTGATATTTTGTCCAAGTACTTCTTCTCGATCGTAACCCCACATATTTTCAGCGGCGCTATTCATAAACAAAATCTCCTTTGTTTTTCCGTTTATAGTAACGACTCCATCTACCGCCTGCTCTAATATCTGTTCGTTTTTAAGTTTTTCGTTGCGCTCGGAGGTAACATCTTTTGCAAATGCAGTATATAGCACATCCTCTCCAATTTTTACTTTAGTTATGGATAGGAAAGCCCAAAACCGCGATCCGTCCTTGCGCTGAATTTCAACCTCACGACCCGTACCTACTATTTTGTTTACACCGGTAGTTAAGTTGTCATCTACATACTTGTCATGCTTACTTTGGTGTTCCATAGGCACTAGGATTTTAATATTTTCCCCTAGTACCTCCTCGCGATTGTAACCCCACATGCGTTCGGCAGACTTGTTCATAAACAAGATTTCCTTGGTCTTACCATTAATGGTAACTACACCATCTACCGCTTCTTCCAGCACTTTTTCGTTGGCTTGGCGTTCTGCCACAACCGTACTTATGTCGCTAGCAATTTTTATTACTCGATCGACCTGATCTTCCTTGTTTTTAATC
>JBMYJC010000117.1:0-6411 GCA_049594055.1 Luteibaculum sp.
TGAAAATTTAAAGTACGCAACCGATGCCAGGAGTAAGGTGGAGAAGTAAACAAACTCCATACACCAAACCACAAAAACCGATTGCGGATTAATAACTGTTACGTAGTATGTGGCTGCCAAATAAACCAAAATGCAGATTTGCTCAATAAGCAAAGCGCTTTTGCTATCTCCAACCCCAGCAACACTGTTAAATACCACTGAGGCCAGTATAAATATTTGGGCCTGGAAAAAAACCAGTTTTAAAAGGGGAATGGAATCGCGGATAAGTTGCTCATCATTAGTTAGGATGCTGATAATAGCTCCAGGGTATAATAAATAACCATGAATGATGAGTACCAACACCAGCAAGCCCAGAATTGCCAGGTAACGAATAGCGCTTAAAATCTCCTTACGAGATCTATTGGCCATAAAATTGGAAACATAGGTTTTTGCTGTAGTTCCAAAACCCATGATGGGTATAAACGCCAGGAAGTACAGACTACGTATTAATTGGGACACGGCTAGTGGATGTCTTCCCAGTTTTTCAATCAGAAAGAAAAACACGGTCCATGAACTCATGGCCAGAAAGCGTTGGCCCATGATAGGGAAAGCTAGTTTTAAAAGCTTCTTCAGTTCCTCTTTGAGTAGGACAAAACCGGTAAAGCGAATCCAGTTCATAGCCTGCTGATCTCTTCTTAAGTAAAGAATGGAAAAAAGCAGACTTGAAATTTCTGCAATTACGGAGGCCAAGGCTGCTCCGTTTAATCCCATCTCCGGAAAAAACCCAATCCCGTAAATGAGAAGGTAATCGAAGAGGAGGTTTACGGTTGCAAGTATTGTGGTACTGTAGGCCAGAATCTTGGTGCGAGCAATACCAGAATAAAAGGCTACGATTCCTAATTGTGTTACTGAGAAAAAATATCCAAAGGCCCGATAACTTAGAAATCCAGTCATGGATTCCACTAGTACCTTGTCTTTGGTAATGAAAGGCAGAAAAAAGGGACTGCAAAACCCCACCAGTAAAAAACACAACAAGGAAATTATTAGAAGAAGTAGCACTGCATTCCAAAACAGATTTTTTAGGTCTTGGCTACGGTTTTCTCCCAAACGTCTTGAGGTAAGAATCTGCAGGGCATCGCCCAGGCCTTGTGCCACCAGAAACATGGTGATATAAATAAGGCCTGCATTGCCCGCTGCATTTAATTCCAATTCACCTATGTGCCCCAGAAAAGCGGTGTCCACAAAGGTGAGTACAAACTGAACAAAGCCTCCCAACATAATTGGGCTGGCTACGCGCATAACCGATTTAAAATTGAGTTCTAAGCGCACTAATCCACGTGAATTACCATGCCCTTTAGATACTCGCCTTCAGGATGGTAGATACTGTAAGGATGATCTGCGGGCTGGTGTAATTGATGTAACACCTGTATCCTTCTTCCAGCCGCGATTGCTGCAGCCGTTACTGTACTGTTAAAGAGGTATTTATCAACCACCTGGCTACATGAGAAAGTAAAAATGATTCCGCCGGGCTTAATGTGCTCCATGGCCAAATGGTTTAATCGCTTATACCCCTGTATGGCTTTATGGCGAGAGGAGATACTTTTGGCAAAGGCGGGAGGATCTAACACAATAATGTCATAATCTTCCTTCATTTCCTTTAGGTAGTCAATAGCATCGGCTTTTATGGTTTTGTGGTTTTTAGCTTCCAAGCCATTTAGGCGCAAGTTCTCTTCCAATTCTGTAAGGGCTTGTTCTGACGAGTCAAGCGAATGAACCTCAGCGGCACCGCCTTTTAATGCTTCAACACTAAATCCACCTGAATAACAAAAAGTATTCAAGATTTTTTTTCCCTTGGCAATTTGCCCAAGCAATTTGCGGTTTTCGCGTTGGTCTATAAAGAAACCAGTTTTTTGGCCGCTCTTCCAATTTATTAAGTATTGTGAGTCGTGTTCCTTGGCAATGGTGCTTTCAGGATCCTCACCAAATAGTGCAGTATCAATAACATCCAGTGAGCTTTTTAAATGAGCCTGTGTTTTTATGTAAACGCCCTTTAGCTCCTTGCCAAAAAAAGCTTTTAAGCCTTCTACCCAGATTTCCTTTAACTGGTAAATTGCTTTGGAGTAGGCCTGTATTACTGCGTAACCATTGTACATATCAATAATTAAGCCCGGCAATCCATCACCCTCTGCAAAAACCAGTCGATACATATTGGTTTGTGGATGATTTAGGAGGCCTATTTTTTGTCTGCGTAAAATGGCTTGCTCAAGGCGTTTCTTCCACAGCGTTTCATCCACTTTTTCCTCTCCAAAAAAAAACATCCTAATGCAAATGCTGCTATCAGCCTGGAAATAGCCATAACCCAATAGACCGCCTTTATTGGCTCGTACTTCCACCCAGTCACCATCCTCGGGTTCTCCTTCCCAGTTTTTTATGGCCCCGGTAAAAATCCATGGGTGGAATCGCCTGATGGATTGGTCTTTTTTCGTTTTTAATGTGGCAACAGCACTAATTTTCATTTGAGGATTATTTGGTCGCTTTCGCTCCAGGTTATTTTATCTCTTTGTTTTAGATCTCGCAAAGCTTGGTAAAATGCTTCTGAATCCAGCTTAAATGCCAAATGTTTTTTTAATAAAGTGGAAAGAGGAATTTCTCTGTCTCGGTTTAAGTTTTCCAATATTAAATCGGCCAAAGGCTTTTCTTGTATGTTTGCAAGGCAAAGGTCGCAAACTCCACACTTTGCAGCTTCTTCTCCAAAGTATTCACAAAGCATTTGTTGCCGGCAAGCACTTCCAACTAAAGTTATGTAGTTCTTAATGTTTTGGAAGGATTGTTTGGCTCTTTCCTTTAGGAAATTGAGTTTTTCTAAACGGAGTTCTTGTGATGGATTTAAAAAGCGATTTTTTAGAAATCGGATTGGAATACCCGATTGTGGTTCTTCGTAATGGATGAGTTTTCTGGCCGAAAGGGATTGCAAGTGATTTTTTATGCTTTCCTCAGGGAGACCAGTAAATTTCTGAAGATGGCCATAATTGATGGTGCACGGGTACTCAAAAATTCCCTGATACATTCTTCCAAGTGCCTCCATGGTTTTGTCTAGTCCTTCAGCTTTTAATTGAGCTTTGTAAAACTGGCTGGCATCCACCACAATTTGCACTTTGGGGATTAGATTGTTCTGGGCAGACCACTCTAAAATCCCCTCGTATTGTAATGCATCTAGAAGCTTTGGGATTCTTGAGGGACTAATTTGAAAGGATTTGGAAAACGGACTAATTAGTAAGTGGTGTTCACTGTTAATGCCTGTTCCTTGGGCGATTTTAAAGGCATTAAAAAGAGCGGAGTAAAAACGGATGATTTCCTTTTTCTCAGGCTGTTGATGAATGAGTTTGTCTTCCAATAGTTGGAGGTCTTCCCGATTGTAAAGCAGCAAGGAATAGGCCTTTTTACCATTTCTGCCTGCTCTTCCTGCTTCTTGGATAAATGCTTCCAGCGATTCTGGTAACTCGGGATGGACAACATAACGAACATTGGGTTTGTCTATCCCCATTCCAAAAGCACTGGTGGCTACCATTACGCAATCATCGCTTTTCCCCCATTTCTCCTGGTGCATGGCTCTTTCACTTTGCGTCATTCCTGCATGATAAGCCAAGGCATTTATGTCATTCTCGCGAAGTAGATTGCGGTAGTACTTGGTGTTTTTCCTACTTCGGGTATAAATAATTCCACTTGCGTTTTGCTTCTTGCAAACCGCCATGATATCTGCATCCTTTTTTTCTGAATAGCGAACAAAAAATCCAAGGTTTTCTCTAAGAAAGTTACCTCTAAGCACTTTCGGTTTAACTGGAAAACAGTACTGCTCAATATCTTTAACAACTGCTGGTGTTGCGGTTGCTGTGAGTGCTAAAACTTTGGCAGGCTTTAATTCTATAGCCTCTTTTATTTGAAGGTAGGAGGGTCTAAAATCGTGTCCCCATTGTGAAACACAGTGCGCCTCATCAATCACCCACAGCGCTACCGGCATTTTTGAAATTCTTGCCCTTACAAGGTCGTTTTGCAGGCGCTCTGGAGCTAAAAACAGGAATTTTATGTTGCCGTATACGCAGTTATCTAATATGCGATCCAGGTCTTTTAATTGAATTTTTCCGGTTAATGCGACTGATGAAATACCTCTCTTTTTTAGAGCTAAATGCTGATCCTCAATGAGAGAAATTAGGGGAGAGATTACAATGCTGATCCCGTTAAAGAGCAGTCCTGGAACCTGGTAACAGATAGATTTACCCCCTCCGGTAGGTAAGAGGCCTAAGGTGTTATGATTCTCAATTACACTTTGAACGAGGGGTACTTGGTTGGGTCTAAAATCGGGGAAACCCCAGTGCTTTTTTAAAATATCTCGTGCCCCTTCTAACACCGTTTATCCAAGTTTGCCTGCAAATATCGGCTTAATCATTAACTTTGGCCGCTCTAAAATAGCAGGGGAGATGATGGAAATGTTGGAAATACAGATCGAAAAAATTGCCGAGTCTAAACTGGCGCAAGTGGATTTTGAAAACTTGCCCTTCGGGAAAATTTTCTCCGATCACATGTATGCCATGGAGTATATAGATGGCACTTGGAAAAACGCCAAAATTCTGCCCTATCAAAAGCTACAGATAAGTCCAGCTAACAGCACTTTGCACTATGGACAAACTATTTTTGAGGGTTTAAAAGCGTATAAAGCAGAGGATGGTAAAATTTTAGTTTTTCGTCCAGAGGCCAACCTGGAGAGGATGAACCGTTCTGCTGAGCGTATGTGCATGCCTAAAATCCCTCGCGAACTGTTCATGGAGGGGCTAAAGAAACTGATTGAACTGGACAGGGCTTGGGTTCCAAACAAAGAAGGTCAAACGCTTTATATCAGGCCTTTTATGTATGCCACGGATGAGTTTATTGGAATTCGCCCATCCGATACTTACCGCTTCATCATTTTTACTTGTCCAGTAGCCAATTACTACAACAAACCTGTTCGCGTTAAAATAGAGGAGCACTACGCTAGAGCAGGCCAAGGTGGACTGGGCTTTGCTAAGACCGCAGCAAATTACGCGGCATCCTTATTTCCAGCCAAAAAAGCGCAACAGCAAGGTTACGATCAACTTATTTGGACCAATTCGGGCTCGCATGAGTACATCGAAGAATCGGGTACCATGAATGTGATGTTTAGAATAGGGGACAAGCTTATTACTCCAGAAAGCAATGATTCCATTCTGCAGAGTATAACTCGAATGAGTGTTGTTGAAGTAGCTAAAAGTTGGGGGTATACCGTGGAGGAAAGAAAGGTTTCTGTGAAAGAGGTTATTGAGGCTATTAAAGCGGGAACTTTGACTGAAGCTTTTGGATTAGGTACTGCAGCAACCGTTGCGCATATCCAAACAATCAATTACAAGGATGTAGATTACGATCTGCCAGCAATTGAGGGTCGGGAATTTAGTAACAAGGTTTCTGACTATTTAATGCGCTACAAAAGAGGTTTAGAGCCGGATGTTTTCGGCTGGAACATGGTCCTGTAGCCTTAACCATTAACGGGATCCAACTTCTTGGGGTAGATAAATCGTTTTAAGCTTCCTAACGCTCGGTGTACTTCGTTCCAGGAACTAACATCAAATTCAATTTCGGCAAAGCCTAAAGTTGGCATATTGTCAATGCCAGCATCGGTTAAATAATTTAATGCATCGGTAATGCCGGGATTATGACCAATATAAAAGGCAGTATTATACTCGTCTGGAAGTGAATTGAGGTGGTTGACAATAGTTTTTTGACTGGCGTGATATAATTCTTTTTTAGATAAAACATGAATTTTATTCAAATCCATGTGCTTACAGATTCCATGAAAAGTCTCAGTTGTTCGTTTAGCACTACTGTAAAGGATAACTTCTGGCCGGATGTTTTCTTTCTTGATATAGTTAGAAATTAGGCTCAAGCCATACTTCCCGCGGTCGTTTAAAGGGCGGTCGTAATCGTTTAAATCGGGGTGAGACCACGAGGACTTGGCGTGCCGAATAAGGTATATCGTTTTATTCATGGGCTTAACAAGTATTTTCGTCAAATATTTTGATTAGATAGTCGAAGCACTAAATTTGCACAAATCGACAAACTAAAAAAAGTAAAGATGAAGAGAATGTTGAAATTTGCCTGGGCATTGGCCTTGCCAGTATTCCTAGGAACAGTAATGGTTTCTTGTAATGATGATGACAACGACAACAACGGAAGTGATTTACGTCCTAGCTTAGTTTTGGACAACGAAGGTTCTTTTATTGCTGAGGATGTAACCGTTGAGCAAGGAGCAACTTTACAGTTTAGAGCTATTGGAAACAAGAATGCAGAGTCTAACAAGAAGTTGACCAACTTACGTGTTGACCGAATTTTTAATAACCAACCAGAAACCGTTCTTGATTCTACATT
>JBMYJC010000118.1:0-2900 GCA_049594055.1 Luteibaculum sp.
TACCCTAACCTTAAAAAAGGTAAAAATGCTCATGTTATTAATATAGGCTCCATTGCAGGCAAGGAGGTTTATCCAGGTGGAAATGTTTATTGCGCCAGCAAACACGCAGTTGATGCCTTAACGAAGGCTATGA
Source organism: Luteibaculum sp. (assembly GCA_049594055.1). Taxonomy (GTDB): domain Bacteria; phylum Bacteroidota; class Bacteroidia; order Flavobacteriales_D; family Luteibaculaceae; genus Luteibaculum. Next base: position 134 of record JBMYJC010000118.1, read on the forward strand.
GACAGGAATTTCTGGAGGATGGAATTCGCGTTACCCAAATTGCACCAGGAGCCGCTGAGACTGAATTCTCTTTAGTACGCTTTAAAGGAGATGAAGAAAAAGCAAAAGCAGTTTACAAAGGCTTTACTCCACTTTCGGGTGCGGACATTGCCCAATGTGTAGATTTTGTTCTGCATACTCCTGCCCACGTTTGCATAAATGATATGGTAGTAATGCCCAGCCAGCAAGCAAATTCAACCCTCTTAAAAAGATCCTGATGTTTAAAATCCAAGCTTTTACCACCCTAATTTTTATAGCCCTAATGAGCGCTTGTGGCTTTAAGCAAGAGCAAGCCGATTTAGTGGTTCACAATGCCGTAATTTACTCCGTGGATGAGAATTTCGCTACCTATCAGGCCATGGCCATTAAAAACGGAGAAATAATTGCCCTGGGCGCTGAGCGAGAGATTCTAAACAAGTATAGCAGCACAGAATTTTTAGATGCTAAAGGGCAATTTGTTTATCCTGGATTTATAGATGCCCACTCGCATTTATTTGGCTACGCGCAAGATTTAAATAACCTCAATTTAATAGGTTGCAAAAGCCAGGAAGAATTGGTGCAGCGACTGGAAGCTTACTTAAACCAGCAGCAACTAAAGGTGGTTTTTGGCCGCGGGTGGGATGAAAGCACCTGGCCCAATGCCAAATTACCCCAGCGCCAAGCTATAGATTCTATAACACCCGGTATTCCCGTTTTGCTCAACAGAATTGACGGGCACGGTGCCCTGGCTAATAAAAAGGCCTTGGATTTGGCGGGAATTACGCCCTCAACACAAATTGAAGGTGGATTTATTGATTATGAAAGCGGCATAATAAAGGAGAATGCAGTGGATCTTATCTACCAGAAACTAAAACCACTGGCAGACACAAGTGGATTGAACATGGCCTTTCAAAAGGCTACCAAAAATTGTTTTCAGGTTGGCTTAACCACGGTTTGCGATGCAGGCCTGGATCCAGAACAAATTGATTTCTACCAAAACCTGGCTAAAACTCAAAACCTCAACATAAGGGTTTATGCCATGGCCGCTCCCAACAAAGAAAATTTTAGTGCTTTAAGAAGTTCTGGGGTAATTAAAGGAGAATTCTTTAATCTCTATGCTGTAAAAGCTTACATGGACGGAAGTTTGGGCAGCAGAAGTGCGGCACTTTTAAAAGACTATTACGATGACCCAGGCAATAGAGGTATTCTCACTTTAAGCATTGACAGTCTTCAGGAACTAGCCTCAATATGCAAGGATTTAGGCCTTCAACTCAACACGCATTGTATTGGAGATCATGCGCTAAGGGAGGCTTTAAATGTTTACTCCACTGTTCTAGATCCCAATAATGACCAACGCTGGAGAATAGAACACACCCAAGTATTTCATCCCGATGACTTGGATAAAATGAGGAAATACGCAGTTATTCCATCGGTACAACCTACGCATGCCACATCGGATGAAAAATGGGCTGCACAGCGCCTTGGACCTGAGCGGGTAAAATATTCCTACGCGTACCAAACCTTAAAAAACCAATTGGGTTGGATTCCCTTGGGCACTGATTTTCCCGTAGAGGACATCAATCCTTTAAAAACCTTTTGCGCTGCTGTTTTTAGGAAGCCACTGGGCGACCCCGAAAAGGAGGCCTTTTTACCACAAGAGGCCTTAACTCCTGAAGACGCATTAAAAGGCATGACCATCTGGGCTGCCTTAAGTATGAAAATGGAAGAGGAAGTAGGAAGTTTAGAGCTTGGAAAAAAAGCAGATTTTGTTGTGCTAAATGGAGACCTCTTAAAAGCAGAGGCCTCAAGCCTGGATAAAATAAAGGTTCAATACACCTACCTGAATGGGGAGCGCAAGTACGCGGCTTATTAAGCTACTTTGCTTTTTTCCTTTTGTTCTTGCCTGGATAAACGAGAACCGTAGTCCAGAGCCCTGTTGAACTCTTCTTTAAAATCGCTTACAATCTGTGAGATTGATTTTACAGAGTCTATCATGGCAACACTTTGCCCTGCACTCCATAAAGTATTGTAGGTACCAGGTTTGGCGCTTTTCTCCAACCATTTCATCCCCCGATACTGTACCAGCATTTTAAAGTACTTTCTAATTTTTCTGTTCTTGGAAAGTAGACGCTCTATAAAGCCTTGTTTGTATCCAATTTTCTTGGCAAAGGGTGTATTAATAACCGCACAAGGGGTTCCAGAAATCTTCTCGGTTAAAACAATATCGTCCATGCCATACTCCACAATAGCATCTTTATAGGCTTTATTAACCCCGGCTTCCTCGCTGGCAATAAAACGAGTACCAACTGAGGCCCCAGCAGCCCCGGCAATCATAAGGGCAGCCATGGTTTTACCGGTAGAAATCCCTCCTGCGGCAACCACTGGCTTATTGGGGAAGCGATCAGCTAATTTTTCTACCAACACGTGTAATGCATTGGGGCCAGCATGCCCTCCCGCTCCTGCTCCCACGGCAATAAAACCGTCACAGCCTAAAGCATCCACCTTTTCGGCATGGGCCAGGTTTGTTACATCACAAAACACTTTACCACCATAACTATGGGCAGCATCAATAACTTCTTTTGGATTCCCCAAGCTGGTAATATAAAAGGGCACCTTTTGCGCAACACAAATCTTTAAGTGCTTGCTGTATAGCGGGTTGCTCTTCTGAACAATAAGGTTCACCCCAAAGGAGCCCTGATTTTGTTGATGGTAAACGTTGTTGAGCTCCATCAAAATAGATTCCAGCTCT
>JBMYJC010000118.1:2910-6407 GCA_049594055.1 Luteibaculum sp.
CCTAAAGTTGAGGGAAGGAAAAACAGACATGATTCCCGATTGCATTCCGGCTATCATCATTTCCACATTACTCACTAAGAACATTGGAGCCATAATGAGGGGAAAATCAATTCCTAAAACCTCCTTCAAAGAGCTTTTTACTAGGTTATTTTCTGTCAAAACTTCGCTTTTAAGTTGCCATCTAAAAATATGCAATATATTAGTATGCAATCATAACATTTTATTAATCCATAGTACATGTTCAACGAGGTTAAACGCCTATTCGACATACCTGCTTTTCAGTTAAAAAATTACCCCTTAGAGGTTGCTGTTGCAAGCAAATACAAAGGTGAATGGAGAACTTATTCCACCGCCAAATTCATAGAAAACATAAACCTGGTAAGTAAAGGTCTTTTGCAATTAGGGCTAAACAAGGGCGACAAAGTTTGTATCGTTTCCCCAAACCGTCCCGAGTGGAATTTTATGGATTTGGGAGCCCTTCAGATTGGCGCTACCGTGGTTCCCATCTACCCCACAAGTTCAGAGGAAGACTACGCATACATTATGAACGACTGTGGGGCAAAGTTGTGCTGTGTTGCAGACCAGGAACTCTTGGACAAGGTTCTAAAAATAAAAGACCAGGTAGAAAGTCTTCAACACGTATTTTGCTTCGATGAATTAAAGGGCTGTCGCCACTTCTCGGAGTTATTAAAGTTGGGGGAAGACGGAAACCAAGACGAGGTTGAGTCTATTAAAGAGGGCATTAAAGAGGATGACCTTGCTACCCTTATTTATACTTCGGGAACCACTGGTAAACCAAAGGGAGTAATGTTAAGCCATAAGAACATTGCATCCAATGCTAAGGATTCCATGGAGCGATTCCCGCTACAAAACGGAGTAAAGGCTCTGAGTTTCCTGCCCATCTGCCATGTTTATGAGCGGATGATTTGTTACCTGTACATGCTTTTATCCACCCAAATTTGGTATGCCGAGAGTATGGAAACCATTGGGGACAACCTCAAAGAATTAAAGCCGCAGGTATTTTCTTCGGTTCCCCGATTATTAGAAAAGGTTTATGACAAAATTGTTGCTAAAGGCCAGGAGCTAACGGGAATTAAAAAAGCCCTGTTTTTTTGGGCCCTGGATTTAGGCCTTGAGTTTGACATTCCCAGCAGAACTAGTGCCTGGTACAAATTTAAATTAAGCATTGCCCGCAAACTTATTTTTAGCAAATGGCAGGAGGCTTTGGGAGGAAATGTGGGAATTGTAGTTTCTGGCTCTGCTGCTTTACAGCCCCGTTTAGCCCGAATTTTTAATGCCGCTGGTATTCCCGTGGTTGAAGGATACGGACTCACCGAAACATCTCCTGTAATAGCAGTTGGCTTGTGGAAAGGCGAACTTTTTAGATTTGGTACGGTAGGAACCCCCATTAGAAATGTGGAAGTAAAAATTGCCGATGACGGTGAAATTTGCGTAAAAGGTCCAAACGTGATGATGGGGTACTACAACCTACCAGATAAAACCAAAGAGGTAATTGATGATGATGGCTATTTCCATACTGGCGATATTGGCGAATGGGTTGAAGGGAAATTTTTAAAGATCACAGATCGCAAAAAAGAGATCTTCAAAACCTCTGGTGGGAAATATGTTGCACCTCAAATACTAGAAAACAAATACAAAGAGAGCCGCTTTATTGAAAACATTGCTGTAGTTGGCGAGTTTAGAAAATTCCCAGGTGGGTTGGTGATTCCCGACTTTGATTTTGTAAAAAGCTGGTGCAAAGAAAAAAACCTAAGCATTCCTGCTACAAGAGAGGAAATGGTAACCATGCAAGAAGTGAAAGACAGGATTTGGGAAGAGATTGAAAAGTACAACACCCAATTTGGCCGCTGGGAGCAAGTGAAAAAAATTGTTTTGTTAGCTAACGAATTCTCTATTGACGGTGGTGAGCTAACACCAACTTTAAAACTGAAGCGTAAGGTGATAAAAGAGAAATACGCGGAACAGATTGAAAGTATTTACGCAGATCTAGCATGAAATTAAAATCGGGTGGACTTAAAGTCCTGATTTTCACCTTTATTTTTTTAATCGGGGTGCTAATCGCTTATAACATTTTATCTCCAGACCATCGATTAAGGGTTTACCAACCCGCTGAGATTAATCCACGGCTTGTGGATAGTAGTCTTCAGGAAAAATACTCAGATCATAGGATCCAGGACTTTAGACTGCTCACCCAGGATAGCCAGATGGTTTCGCTTAAGGACTTTGAGGATAAAATCATCGTGGCAGATTTTTTCTTTACCACCTGTCCTTCTATTTGCCCCAAGATGTCGGCACATTTAAAAGAACTTTGCAATGCTTACCCGGAAAAGGAGGATTTAGTTATTCTGAGCCATACGGTTACACCCGAGTTAGATCCACCTCATATTTTAAAAGCCTATGCGCAAGAATATGAAGCGCCAGAAAACTGGTACTTCTTAACCGGTGATCGCAAAGAAATCTATAAGCTTGCGCGCAAAAGCTACTTTGCAGCTCTGGATGAACCCAGCACGGAAGGTCCTGATTTTGTCCATACCGAGAATTTTGTTCTTGTAGATAAAGAAGGTCGCTTGCGCGGCTTTTATGATGGCACCTCCTCCTTAGATACTGAACGATTAATAAATGACATTGCTATCCTTAGCAAGGAATATGAATAAGAAAAAACTATCCCTAATCCTCCTTCTCCTCGCAATTCTGCTTATTTCACTAGGTCTTTTTGCTTTTAATGACCTGGACATCCAGAACAATTTATTTTTTGTGGGAATTGTGAGTGGGGTTGCAGGAATGTGCCTTAAAATTGCAGCAATGCTGGGCAATAATAAGGGCTAACATGAATTTACTATCCGTAGAAAACCTCACCAAATACTATGGTGAGAATTGCCTTTTTAGGAATATCTCTTTTGGAATAGATCAGGGACAAAAAATTGCTCTGGTTGCACAGAACGGAAGTGGGAAATCCACCTTGTTTAAAATACTCATGCACAGTGAACCTGCCGACTCTGGAGAGGTAGTATTTAGAAAAGATACTCGAGTTGCTTTCTTAGATCAAGACGAAAAATTTGATCCCAACGCCACGGTTAAAACCGCTCTTTTTTCTGGCAACCATCCAGCCCTTGAAGCCTTACAAGAGTATAGAACAGCTTTGCTAAAAGAAGACAATGCACGGGTACAAGAACTAACTGAGTTAATAGAAGGCCTGCACGGTTGGGATGCCGAGGCACAGGCCTTAGCCATTGCCGACAACCTTGGATTAGGGGAGTTGTTGAACCGAAAATGCGGAAAACTCAGTGGAGGCCAGGCTAAAAGGCTTTCTTTAGCCAAGGCCCTGGTTTCTGAGCCCGATATATTAATGCTGGATGAACCTACCAACCACTTGGATCTGGATATGATTGAGTGGTTGGAAAAATACCTGGCCCAGGGAAATAAAACAGTTTTTCTTGTCACACACGATCGATTTTTTCTTGATCGCGTTTGCGATG
>JBMYJC010000119.1:0-6401 GCA_049594055.1 Luteibaculum sp.
TTCCGAAAATGGACTTTGTTGTCTTTGTCCACCCAAGAAGTCCAATACAACAAGTGAACCCTGGGCTTTTCCTTTATAGCCACTGTTGTAGTTACCCGGGACTGAATTAATTTATCAATGCGCTCCTTATTCCATGAAGGATCATTCAAAACCAATTCTGCTAAACTCAAAGGCTGCTGAACCCGAATACAACCAGAACTCAAAGCGCGCTCGGTTTTTTGAAAAAGTTCTTTGGAAGGGGTGTCATGCAGGTAAACGTGGAAAGAATTGGGGAACATAAATTTAACGGCACCCAAAGAGTTATCGGGTCCAGGGGGCTGGGTATAAGTGTATGCCCTTACTTCCTTACTCTGCCAATCTACAGAGCTAGCATCCAATGCATTACCTTCACGGTCCAAAACCGATATTTTTTTCTTGGCCAAGTAATTGGGATCCTTTTTTACCCCCGGAATAATGTCATTATTTAAAATCCCGGGCGGAATGGTCCATGTAGGGTTAAACACCAAATATTGCATAGTCGCACTAAAAACCGGTGTTCTTCGGTAAGGCTTTCCAGCTATCACTTTTAGTTTCTGCACTACCTCTCCGCTTTTTACCACCTCTAACTCAAAATTGGCAATGTTTACCTTGATGTAGTAATCTCCAAATTCCTGTGCAAGCCAGCGCCAACGTTCTAAGTTTACACGAATTTGATCCACTCTTTCGGCTGGGCTCACATTAAGCGCAGCAATGGTTTGATTTCCTATGTTGCCCTCATTTTCCAAGCCATGACGGGCCTGAAAAGCCTTAACAGCATCAACAATTGCACCCTCGTAGCGCGAAATTTCGGTTGGTTTGTCGGCTAAATCTCCAAGAAGAAAAAGCTTGTTGGCAATAGTTGTTAAGCGGGAATCCTCCATTTGTGGTTTTATCACGGCCCCTTCCGGGATTATCTCCCAGGTTCCAGTTTCTAAGCCGCGATACTTTTGCAAGGCTTTTCTTAATCCTAAGTACACCTCGTGTTTAGGCATGGCTTCCTTAATGCTCTGTTCAACGCTGGTTTGGCTTAATGCTTTTTCTAAAAACATTGCTGGATTTCCCTCCAAAGGGCTTACAAACCATTCTGCATCTATACTCTGCGGATTTACCTTTCCCGTTAATAAGTGCGACACATACAGGAGATAAGCATCCGTTAAAAGCAGGTCCAGTTCGCCTTGGGTTTGAGGACTGGCCAAAACAATCTTGCTGTTTTCCAGGATGCTCTGCAAATGATAATCGTTTGGATTTAATCCCTCTAGATCGGCCTTTTCCAGGGCTTGTTTTAGTTGCAAAACCGCATTGGGGTCTTCCCATGCAGGTTCAAAATTTCTGTTGAGGTAAAAGTTTTGGATGGATTTTACGCAGTGTAACTGCTCGTTAAAAGCACTGAGGCTTTTAAAATGAGATTGCTCTATTTGTCTGCGAATAAACTCTGCACTTGAGTTCGCAAACCCAATAATTGAATAAAGGCTAAAAAGTAAAACGAGTAAAAGTCTAAGCATCTGATTCTAAGTATTCCGAATTATTTAAATAGCTCTGGTCTGGAAAATAAATAAATAAACAGCTCTTGTGGGCGATTGTGTCTATGATCTTTTTGCTAAGATGCTGGGGTAAGGCTGGGCAGCCTAAACTGCGACCCAGTCTGCCGTGTTTCTTTATAAAATCGGGATCAACGTAATCTGCACCGTGTATTACAATGCCTCTTTTGCGGGCATTATCGTTAACTCCAGGTTCTAACCCCGTTAAATACAGGGAATGACCATGTTTCCCTTTGTAGGTTTCCTCTGTTATATAAAAGCCTAAACTACTTTGGTAAGATTGAATGCGGTTGGAAAATGATTCCGCGTATTCCTCACCGCTATTTCTGCCATGTGCAACCAACGAGTGAAAAAGGATTTCCTTCTTTTTAAGGTCGATTACCCATAACCTTTTTTCATTTGAAGACAAGCTAAAATCTATGATGCTTAAAAGCTGATCCTTTTTAAGCAGGCCTTTGCTTACAATCTTCTCATATCCCATTAGAGCTTTTTCAAAAACCTCAAAACTAGGTTTGGGAAAGGTGGATTTAAGGCTTTGATATTTCTGTTGGTAAATGCTGCTTTCGGAGAAAGTTGGTGGAATGGAAAGAATGCTTGTAAATAGGAATAAACAGAGCAGGGAAAGGATTCTCTTCATGGAAAATTTTACGGGTGTTTAAAGCAGAAATGATGCTTTTCCAAAAAGTGTTTCATTTTTTTAAAATATTCTGTTTTTGCCTATGCCTTACAATGCGATTTCCCAGTACCTAACTGCTTTTTAAAGGTTTCCCTAAAAAGCGAACAAGCAGCAACAAGGCTAATATGGCCAGGGTAAAACACAGCCAGGATGGAAATCCAAAAGCCGCTGGAATAATGCCTATAAACAATGCTGTTCCTCCCACCGTTAATGCATAGGGCATTTGGGTTTTAACATGAGCTATATGATCGCAGCGCGTTGCAAGTGAGCTCAATATGGTGGTGTCTGATATAGGCGAACAATGATCTCCTAAAACTGCTCCAGCCAAAACGCAGGCCACTGCATTATAGAATATTGGTAAGAATTCAGCCGCTGGCATCAATCCCTCTGAACCCAGTGTTAACATGGCTGGAATGCAAAGTGGGTACATTATTGCCATGGTTCCCCATGAGGAGCCCGTGGAAAAAGCAACCACAGCGCTCAGAACAAAGGTGATAGCTGGTATCCAGCCAATTGCAATGTTTCCACTAAGCAAGCCCGTTAGGAAATCAGCGGTATGCATTTGTTCTGTAACCTCGGCCAGGGACCAAGCTAAAATCAGAATAATCACTGCATCCAACATGCCTTTAAACCCATTCACTGCCGATGCTACGGATTCGTTTAATGAGAGTTTTTTTCCAAGTATGGACATTAAAATGGCTACCACTAACGCGCTGAAAGAGCTCCATAACAGAGCCTGGTAAGAATCGGAGTTTCCGATAGTAGCTGATAGTTTGCGCCAAAATCCAAGTTCCGGGTTATTCCAAATTTCTGCGCTGTATCCCGTTACCCCTAATCCAGCCAAGGTTCCGAAAACGATAATAATTATGGGTATTAAAGCAAACCAATGCGAGGCGCGAACGCCTTCTTTGGCAGTAAAATGTTCCATCTCATCCTGAGTACTACTTTGAACCTGAACGCTGTTTATTTCTCCTGATTGAGCCACCTGTTCTGCCTTACGCATGGGGCCATAATCCCGGCCGCTGCGCACCAGCATGTACATAAATATCAAAGTGAGGATGGGGTAAAATGAGTAAGCCAACTGCTTAAGAATATGGAGTATGGGGTTAAGCCTTCCAATCCCGGACTCAGTTCTACGGTTTTTAATCCGTCTTTTATGTAGCCTAGCTCCGCGCCAATCCAAGTGGTAACAAAGGCAATGGCGGCCACGGGTGCCGCTGTGCTGTCTACCAAATAGGCCAACTTTTCCCGAGAGATTTTAAGTCGATCGGTAATGGGGCGCATCGTATTACCTACCACCAGTGTGTTGGCGTAGTCGTCAAAAAAAATCGCAATGCCCAGGAAAAAGGTAGCCATTTGTCCTTTTTTGGCCGTAGTGGCTTTCTTGGATATGCCGGATACGAGGGCAGCCATTCCACCATTTTTTGAAATCACGGTTACAATACCCCCAATTAGGACCGAAAAAACGATAACAGAAAGGTGGCCACTATCATTGAGGGCCTCAATGATGTAGGTTCCACTCACCTTAAAAAATCCACCCAAGCCTGCTATAAAACCTCCTGAGTAATAGCCAATTACTCCCGATCCAACCAAAATTCCCAGTAGGAGAGAAGAAACCACCTCCTTAAAAATTAAGGCCAATACAATAGCAAACAGCGGGGGCAGTATGCTCAACCAAAGGGGAATCGCTCTTTTCTCCGTGTTGTAAATTGTTCCATTTATCTCAATTTCAGGGGAGCTGCCAGCTTTTGACCGAAAAGCAATTCTTTTTTCCTCACCCGGAGCTAAGCCACCCAAATTTTCACCTCTGAAACGAATTTGAACAGAATCTTTAGCCTGAACTACAATTTCCTGTTCAACACCAGAAACAATGATTTCTGGAAAATGCACCTCGGCAGGCTGGCTAAAAAGATTTCCGCTAAGTAGGAAAAGGCTCAGAACACTGAGCAATCGAAAAAGTTTCAAAATGTTGGGATTAGTGATTTATACGTTCTCCTTTAGGGTATTTAATGGAGTATTTTAAATCTAGGCTTTCTGATCCAGCTGCTGGAATTTCTATGTTCCAGGAAACAGAGCCGTTCTCAGTGTCGTGCTTAGCACCACTTAAGTCTTCAATACTAACTTCTACTTCCGCATTTTTACTGATGGGTACCTGATCTTTAACAAGCAGCTTTACACTGCGATTGCGGTTGTTTTTAACGGTGATTTTATAGTGGAAGGACTTTTTGTTTCCGGTGATGATTCCAGCACCTTTACTTAAATCTTTTACGGCTTTACGTTCTACCGCAATTTGGTTGTCAACCCCCAAAGAAAATTTTAATTCATTCTCTGCACTATTGGGATATATGTAAGATGAACCCGTTAGTGCGCCTTTATAATAGGTTTTTACGGGGCCTTCTAAAAGGCCCTGATCCTCATACCCGCTAACCACGGCCGTTAAAAATGCGTTTTGCGAGATTTTTGGGATTGCCAGGTATTCGTACTTGGCCTTTAGCTTGATCTCATTAACGGAAACCGAGACCATTTTTCCAAAAGTGGAAATACTGTGCTTGCCCTGTGCCTTAAAAAGGGTATTAACCCCGGTGTTATCCATATTGTAGCCAAACTGCACCTCGTCCAATGCTATTTCTGCATTCTCGGCTTCGGCCATGCTGTACATTTTGGATTTTAGTTCTTGTGTTCTTGCACCTCTTATGTTGGCTTGCTGTAAAAGATGAACATAATCGGGATAGAGTTCGGGTAGTGTGCCAGAATTTAAAGGCCTTCCAGTGCTGAAGTTTAGGCTGATGTTATCCCAGTTTACTCCGGTAGATTGATGAACAGAGGCTTTGTACACCAGACTTACCTCATTTTCACCATCGTTTGCTATTAAATCGTAGGTAGGCGCCCAACCTGCCGAGCTCACTAAATATGAAATTCTAAGAGTCAAACTTTGAGCGCTAGGGCTATACAACCCAATTTCCAAACTGTTCTGCACTTTGTTAGGTAGTTGTTTCCAACTACCCAGTTGGTTACCCAGCTTGTTAACGCGTTCCTGTAATTCTTTTTCCTCTCTGGAAATGTCCAATATTTTTAGCTCAACTTCCTTTAATCGATTTCGATATAAATCGGCCATCTCGGTTAAATCTTCTACCGCTAGCTTGGAGTTTTCTCCAAGAATTTTTTGGTTGGCTAAAAGCAGCTTTTTTTCCTCTTGATAGGCATCTTTTACCTTTTGGCGTATTTCCAACTTGAATTTTTGGTCCTCGTATTCGTCTAGTAGTTTTTTAATGTCGCCTGGTATTTCTACTTCACTCAAGTAATCCTGTTCTAAGTTGAGGTAAGAGATTTTTGCACTTCCAATACCAGAAATTTGAATGGATTCATAGTCAATACTTCCGCAAAGTCCAGTGAGGCTGATATTATTCTGACCACTCTGTAAGTTAACCTTGGCTTCTCGGGTAATTTCGGCTCCTTGCAAGAAGACCAGCGCTTCCTGAATTTTACTGCTAACTTTTTGTGGCTGTGCAATGCAACAAAGGCTTAGCACGACAGCACAGAATGAGAAAAGAATTTTTTGCATAAAGTTTTTCGGATTAAAACGCAGATCGTCCTGCTTTTCGTTCGGAAATTAGTTTTTTTGATGCAAACTCAAACTACATGGCCAAACCATTAATTTTAGTTACCAACGATGATGGGATTTTTGCCCCCGGAATAAGAGCATTGATTGAAGTGGCAGCCGATATGGGTGATGTTTATGTGGTGGCACCCGATAAACCCCAGAGTGGAATGGGACATGCCATTACCGTTGGCAATATAGTTCGTTTACAACCTACCGACTACTACCGCAATGTAAAAAAGGCCTATGCCTGCTCTGGTACCCCCGTGGATTGCGTAAAATTGGCCATTGCCCATGTGTTGCCAAAAGGTCCCGATTTAATCCTCAGTGGGATTAATCACGGGGCTAATAACTCCATTAATGTTATCTATTCGGGAACTATGTCGGCCGCTGTGGAAGGGGCTATGGAAGGCGTGCCATCCATTGGTTTCTCCCATGCCAATTACAATTATGATTTAGATTTTTCTGGCTTAGATCCTTATATAGAGCGCATATGTAAGAACGCTTTGGCCGAGCGTTTTCCAAGTAAAACCTGTTTGAATGTGAACTTCCCAGATGTTCCAGCCTCAGA
>JBMYJC010000120.1:0-3848 GCA_049594055.1 Luteibaculum sp.
TCCCCTATTCCAACCAAATTAGAATCAATTTCCACGTAGAATATCTCTGGAAATCATTCCGGATATATGATAAAAACCTACACCGGGAAATAGAACCGGGTTTAATTGCTTTTGCAGAAAGCATCAACCTGGAATACAATACCGCCTATAAATTCTCCTTGGAAAAATGGGACGGCGGAGAATTAAAATCCAAAATAATCAGTGATCGCGCTGTTTTTAATCCTGAAGATTCTACCTGGACATTAAGGCATTTTACCCAGCGTGAATTTTTACCCGATGGCAATGAAAAGCTGGAGCGAATTATTGCCAAAGACACCATTTTACCTCTTCTACCCAGCGATTTTGGAGAGCGACCTGAAATTGCTGCCACCTTAGATTATTGGGAACTGAATGAATACATTGAGAAAGAGCGCGCCAAAGGCAGCGAAAATGTAATTCATTTTGAGATTGAAAAACACCAGCGCTCCAGCTACCCATTGGCAACCTATGTGCTTACGCTTATTGGGGTTTCTATAGCCTCCCGGAAAGTGCGTGGCGGAATCGGTTTACATATTGCACTGGGCTTTGTAATCGCTGTATCCTACATTTTCTTGATGAAAGTAGCCACCGTGGCTGCAACAAATGCCGGCTGGGATCCACTCTTAGCGGTTTGGATACCCAACTTTGTATTCGCAATCCTGTCGGTCTACCTCTATTTTAAGGCACAGAAATAATTAGAGCTCACCTTTCCAAAGTATGGGCAGGGATTCCAGTTTCTCAGACCCTGGATCGCTTGAAAAAAGGCCGTAAATGCAACTACCACTTCCACTAAGGCTGGTGTAAAAGGCCCCCGATGCGTGGAGGTCGGAAAATACGTTTTGTGCTTCTGGAAATCGCTTTAAAAAGGCTAGCTCAAAATCGTTTTTCAGCTCTGAAATGTCTCCTGAGCTTAGTGCCTTTGTAAAATCATAGCGATGCTTTCCTATGGATGCATTAGCAAAAGCCTCTGCCGTGCTCATGTACAACTTTGGAGCTTTACACAGCACCATAAAGCTCCCCTTTAAAAAAGGATCAATGGCTTGGATTTTATCCCCCCTTCCTTCTACCAGAGCTGGGCTATTATGAACAAAAAAACCAGTGTCGCTGCCAAAACGCAAGGCAATTTCTTCCTGCTCTTTAGTAGACAAGCCCAAAGAAAAATACCGGTTACAAAGCTTTAAGGCGATTGCCAAATTTGCACTGCCTGCCCCTATTCCTGTTTTAGGCGGCACATTTTTATAAAGATGCCAGGATAAGCTGGGTAATTTGTATTCCTTTTTCAGGAAGATCCACAATTTCCAAATCAGGTTATCCTGCACTCCTCCATCAATAGCTCTGCCGTAGGTGTATATTTTATCCTCCTTAGATTCTTCTATTTCCAAAAGATCGCCAAAAGGTATGGGGTAAAAAATACTACGTAGGTTGTGAAAACCATCTGCCCTTTTTTCCAAAAGGTTTAGCCCAATATTTACTTTACAAGGAGAGAGTGCCAGCATGGGAACAAAGATGTTCCACAATTTCTTGCTTGCAAAAAATTATAACTTGCAGCCCTCAAAAAAAGCACTAGATATGCCTACCCTATTGGATTTTGAAGCGCCCATTGGAGATCTGTTAGAGCAAATTCAGAAAACGAAACAGATAGGGGAAAAAAACGAAGTTGATGTAAGCGAAACCCTTGGCGGTCTCAACGAGAAATTAACCGAAAAACAGAAGGAAATCTATGGCAATTTAACGCCATGGCAACGGGTACAACTATCAAGACATCCCGACAGACCTTACACGCTTGCCTACATTGAGCACATTACGGATGGTAATTTTCAAGAATTACATGGCGACCGCAATGTAAAAGACGACAAAGCAATGGTTGGTGGTTTTGGTATGCTGGATGGACAGAGTGTGATGTTTATTGGACAGCAGAAAGGAGTAAACACCAAAATGCGCCAATACCGCAACTTTGGAATGGCTAACCCTGAGGGTTACAGAAAGGCTCTGCGCCTAATGAAACTCGCAGAAAAATTCAATAAACCAATTGTCACCTTTATAGATACTCCTGGTGCCTACCCCGGTCTGGAAGCCGAAGAGCGCGGACAAGGGGAAGCTATTGCCAAAAACCTGATGGAAATGATAGACCTGAAGGTTCCGGTAATTTGCATCGTAATTGGTGAAGGAGCATCTGGAGGAGCACTAGGGATTGCACTTGGAGATAAAGTACTTATGCTTGAAAACTCTTGGTACTCGGTAATCTCTCCCGAAAACTGTTCCACTATACTGTGGAGAACCTGGGATTTTAAAGAGCAAGCAGCATCGGCTTTAAAGCTTACTGCGCAGGACATGCTTAAAAACAAACTGATAGACGGGGTGATTAAAGAGCCGCTAGGAGGTGCACACTGGAATCATGAAGAAGCATTCAAGATTGTAAAGCGCGAAATAAAAAAGCATTTGAAAAAATTATCTGCTTTAGATCCGCAGGAAAGAATTGATGCACGCGTAGAGAAGTTTTGCTCCATGGGCGTGTATTCCACCCAATAGTTTTCCACTAGCCTAATATTTTGTTGATATTTTCTTGGCTCGCTTAACGAATAAAATGTTCTTTAAGCGAGCTGGAAAGCTACCTTTACAAGTCCCATGAGCGAAGGACAAAACAGCAACACACGTAGCAGAATCAGCCGCCAACCCACAGCCCTAAACACCGTAGAACAAGGAAAACTACCACCCCAGGCATTGGATCTGGAGGAGGCAGTTTTGGGTGCGCTAATGCTGGAAAAAAACGCTTTAACTGATGTTCTGGAGATCTTGACTCCCGAGGTTTTTTACAAGGAAGCCCATAAAAAAATTTTCCAGGCTATTCTGGAGTTGTTCTCCTCCTCGGAACCCATAGATATTTTAACCGTAACCCAAAAACTTCGCAGTAATGGCGATTTAGATGTGGTTGGCGGTCCCTATTACGTCTCCCAACTAACCAACCGGGTGGCCTCTAGCGCAAACTTGGAGTACCACGCCCGTATAATTGCGCAAAAATATTTACAGCGCGAGCTTATTCGCATCACTTCTACCATCACTAAAAAAGCTTTTGAGGACACCACAGATGTCCTTGAGCTTTTGGATGAAGCAGAACAAGAGCTTTTTAACCTTTCGGAGGGAAATATCAAGAGGAACTACGAGTCTATGAAGGACCTCCTAAGGCAGGCCATCGTTCAGATTGAGAACGCTGCTCAAAATGAGGATGGACTAAGCGGTGTTCCCACAGGCTTTAAAAAGCTGGATAAATTAACTGGGGGATGGCAAAAATCTGACCTGGTAATTATTGCTGCTCGCCCAGCAATGGGTAAAACTGCTTTTGTCCTATCCATGGCCAGAAATATGGCGGTTCAATTCAACCAACCCGTGGCCATCTTCTCCCTGGAAATGTCCTCCATTCAGTTGGTAAATCGACTGATTTCCTCCGAAACGGGAATTGAATCGGATAAGCTAAGGAAAGGAGATTTAGGCCCAGAGGAGTACAAGCAACTCCACAGCAGGATTTCAAAACTATCCGAAGCGCCTATTTTTATTGATGATACACCTGCTCTTGGAATATTTGAGCTTAGAGCAAAATGTAGGCGATTGGTTTTCCAGCATCAGGTTAAAATCATCATAATAGATTATTTACAGTTAATGAGTGGTGGCGGGGATAATAACGGAAACAGAACGCAGGAAATTTCTGCTATTTCCAGAGCCCTGAAGATTATTGCCAAAGAGTTAGAAGTACCCATCATCGCGTTGAGTCAGCTTAGCCGGGCCGTGGAAACCCGGGGTGGAGATAAAAGGCCCATGCTTTCAGATTTAAGGGA
>JBMYJC010000120.1:3858-6376 GCA_049594055.1 Luteibaculum sp.
GAATCGGGTTCTATTGAGCAAGATGCAGATATCGTATCCTTTATTTACAGACCAGAATACTACGGAATAACAGAGGACGAAGATGGAAACCCCACAACGGGAGTTGGAGAAATTATGATTGCCAAACACCGGAATGGAGCGGTTGAAAATGTTAAACTTCGCTTTAAAGGCCATTTGGCCCGCTTTGAGAATTTAGATGACAGCCCATTGGATGATGACAACCCATATGGCAATATGGGAGGAGGCGGAGGAATGAAACCCAATGCCAGCTTTGATTCTAGTGGTGGAAATCAAAATGTGATCATCAAAGGATCTAAAATAAATGACGATACCGAAGAACCAGATGATGACATCTTTGGTAGCCCTGGTGACGACAATTCTCCATTTTAACAAACTAGCCCCTAAAGTCCTGCGTTACTGAACACAAAGTGCCTTTTCATGCGATTTATTTTTGCCCTTTTCCTTTCACTGTGTATAAGCCAGGTATTTGCCTCCAAACTCCTCATCCCTATGGACGAGGAGCAAAAAAACCACCTGAAAGCCTATGGTATTGCTTATTGGACTTTGCAGGGAGAAGTGGATTTGGAGTGGCTACTTAATTATCGTGGAGGCAGTTTTTTAATTCCCTTCTCAGAGAAAATTCAACGAGAATGTACCATTAGAGGGGTTAGCTTCCAGGTTATAAGCGATGGACAGGCAGTACAGATCTACAACGAAATTGCCAGCCCAGATGTAAACATGGAGGTGATTAAGTTGGAAAAGGTTCCAAAAATTGCCGTGTACTCTCCACAGGGAAAGCAACCCTGGGACGATGCCGTAACCCTTGTTCTCACTTATGCAGAAATTCCATACGACATTATATACGACACCGAAGTAATTGAAGGAGTTTTGCCCCTTTATGATTGGTTGCATTTGCACCATGAAGATTTCACAGGCCAATTCGGGAAGTTTTATGCCAGCTACCGTACAGCAGCCTGGTATCAGGACGAGGTTAAGACGAACACCAATACCGCAAAAGCCCTGGGCTTTAGCAAGGTGTCCGATTTAAAGGGAGCCGTTGCCCAGGAGATTAAAAAATATGTGGCCGGCGGTGGTTTTTTATTCACCATGTGCTCGGGGACAGATAGCTACGACATTGCCCTGGCTGCGCAAAACGTTGACATCTGTGAGAGCATGTACGATGGAGATCCTGCCGAAGCAAACTATCAGCAAAAACTTGAATTTTCTAAGGCCTTGGCATTTGAAAATTTCACCTTAGTTCCAGACCCGCTTAAATATGAGTTTTCCAATATTGATGCGACGGATGACCATGTGCGTTTAGGTCAAACCCGCGATGTTTTCACGCTTTTTGATTTCTCTGCGAAATGGGACGTTGTGCCTACTATGTTAACGCAATGCCATAAAAGAGTGGTTCCCGGGTTTATGGGGCAAACAACGGCTTTTAGAAAAGATCTGATAAAAGCTAATGTTACCGTATTGGGAGAAACAAAGAGCATCCAATCGGCTAAATACATTCACGGAGAATTAGGCAAAGGACAGTGGACTTTTTATGGCGGACATGACCCCGAAGATTACCGCCACTTAGTTGGAGACCCACCTACCGATCTTAATTTACATCCGAATTCGGCAGGCTACCGCCTAATATTAAACAATGTGTTGTTTCCTGCGGCTAAAAAGAAAAAGTTAAAAACCTAGTTAGCCTTGGGGAGGGAAAAGAAAAATTGAGACCCTTTTTCTGGAACCGATTCGAACCAAATTTTCCCACCGTGTAGTTCTGCAATTTTTTTAGCTACCGCCAAACCAATTCCCAAACCTGGATACTTCTCTCTGTTGTGCAATTGCTGAAACATTTTGAAGATTCTATCCTGGTGTTTTTGATCGATTCCAATTCCATTATCCTGGATGCAAAAAACCCACATGTTTGCATCCTGAAAATTGCTTATTTCAATTTGTGGAATTCTATTTTCCGGGCAAAATTTTATAGCATTATCTATTAGCTCATACAGTAAGCGATGAAAATATTCTTCAGAAGCATGAACCTGCCCCGCAAGTTTCACGCTTATATGAGGCTTTCTTGATTCCCAATTCGGCTTATTTTTTTTCAGGAAAAAATTGCAGACTTCCTCGCTCCAAAATTCGGTCTGTTGCATATCCCTTCCTATTCTCAGGTAGGCCAGCAACTGCAAAACTTGCTCGCGCATGCGTTCTGCAGCAATTTGACTGAAGTTGACATATTGCAATGCTTCCCCATCTAAGTCGTCACCTAGTTCATCTTTAAGTAGGGACATAAAGCTGAGGATAGACTGAGTGGGTTCTTGTAACTGATGACTGGTTAAATAAACAAAGTTCTCCAGCTCATCATTCCGCAACTTTAAATCGCGGTAAGATTCGTGTAGTTTTTTCTGAATGAGATTTTTCTCCGTTACATCCGTCCAAATGTTATTGGCAATGCTGATATTTCCATTCTGGTCCCTCAAGGCAGAACCTGTCCACAAGATATCTAGCTTTTCTCCGGATT
>JBMYJC010000121.1:0-6130 GCA_049594055.1 Luteibaculum sp.
ACATATTGATCGGAGGGAAAAGCCTTTTCCTCGCATAAAATCTTGTAGCGCTGTTTATCTGGCTGGTAAAAACTTACCATCATTAAATGAAGGTTAACCGTAAGGCCATTCATAATGACCACTTCTTCCTCTGATGCTCCAACCAGGTACGCGTTGCCTTGCTTGCTTAACTTGTGGTAATCAAACCAGGGGTCTTTTCCTTTAAAATGGCCTTCAACTGCAAGACTTCCCCACTTATCCATTTCTGCTCCAACCTTTTCTCTTGCCTTTTTAGGCATTAACCCTAAGGAATTTCCTGTAAAGTATAGACAGTTTTGGTTGTTATGCTGTGGGAATTCGAATTCGGATCTGAAATCCTGTAAAATATCTGCATGATCTTGTTCCTCTGCCCAGCTGGAATCGTTTTTAAAATCCATCCACTTCAATTTCTGTTAAGTTTGCAAATTAAGTAAAACCAAGGCTAGAGCTTAGTGTTTTAGCAGCAGAAGAAAAATATCTATGTTCAATACATCCGCAAGTTTATTCGAAGAAGCACAATCCTATTTTCCAGGTGGAGTTAACTCTCCGGTAAGGGCCTTTAAATCGGTAGGAGGAACCCCGGTATTTATAGAATCTGGCAAGGGTGCCGAAGTGCGTGATGAGGATGGTAATACATACATTGACTTTTGTTGTTCATGGGGACCTCTAATTTTAGGTCATGCCCCCGATGCGGTGCTCAGCGAAGTTTCTAAAGCCCTGGCAAAAGGCACCAGTTTTGGAACTCCCACTCGTGCCGAAAACCTATTGGGCTCCTTCATTTTAGATCGCAACAAGTATATAGACCGCATTCGATTTGTGAGCTCGGGAACTGAGGCCGTTATGAGCGCAATACGATTGGCTCGTGGATACACGGGAAGGAACAAAATCATAAAATTTGAAGGTTGTTATCACGGGCATGTAGATAGTTTAATGGTGAATGCTGGTAGTGGTCTCGCCACCTTGGGAACTGCAAGCAGCAAGGGAATTCCCACCTCGGTTATTGAAGACACTGTAGTTATTCCTTTGGATGACATTGAAGCCGCCAAACAAGCTTTTGCTGCACACAAAGACCAAATAGCCTGCGCCATAATTGAACCTGTTCCTGCTAACAACGGTCTGCTAAAGCAGCGCAAAGAATACCTTGAAAGTCTTAAAGCGCTATGCCATGAAAACTGCGCCTTATTAATCTTTGATGAAGTAATCTCTGGCTTTAGGGTAGGTTTTGATGGGGCAGCTGGTTTATATGACATCCAGCCCGATCTAATTACTTACGGCAAAATAATTGGCGGAGGCTTTCCAGTTGGTGCCTACGCTGGTAAAAGGCATATCATGGAGTACATTGCTCCACTAGGAGGAGTGTATCAAGCTGGTACTTTAAGTGGTAATCCAATTGCTATGACCGCCGGCCTGGCGCAGCTAAGAGAATGTGCCGCAGAAGGATTCTACGAGGATCAAGAAAAAAGAACGCAGTTTTTTGTGGATCGCATAAATGCTTTTGCAAAAGAAAAAGCTTACGATTTCCACCTAACCAGCCTGGGCTCCATCTTCTGGTGTGTCTTTGGAAATAAAGAGATAAGGAAGGCTTCGGAAATAGATAGCTCGAAAATGCCGCATTTTGCGAAACTCTTCCATGCATTGCTTAAAGAAGGAATTTACATGGGGCCTAGTGGCTACGAGGTAGGCTTTATTTCTGCCGCTCATACAGAAGAAATCCTGATTAGAGCCGCTGAGAAATTCACAAGTGCTCTAGAACAAACCTTCCGATAAAAGCGCTGCGGCCAAAAGAATGAGCGTGCCGTCAATAAAAAAAGTAAAGTAAAGCTCGCGGTGAGTCACCCGTGAAAGAAAGGACAGAATAAAGGCAAAGAGGTAAACCATTACCAAAGCGCCAAAAGTATATGCGGTGTAATAGCCCACTTGATGCGAGAAAAAGCAGAGCACAACACAAATTGCCAGCAATAGGAATATTAGAATCCTCGTTCCCGTTTTTCCCAGGATACTGGGAATAGTTTTTTGGGATTTGGAATCGCGCAATAAGTCTCTAACATCAAAGGGTATGGTAATCATGGCAATAAATGCAAATCGCTCAGCATAAAACATCCAAAGGGCGCTGTCTGGCTGTTCAACTAATTCTTCATAAGATGGAATTACTGCGGTAACTAAAGTCCAAACCATTGTAACCAACAGAATTTTGGTAATTCCAGAATTGCGCAGGGCTTTTTGTTTGCCTGGGAAATAGATGTAGATAAGGGCTAAAAAAAAGGAAATACCTGAGAGAATAAGAACGCGTGTATCTAAAATAGAAGCCACAAATGCAGCTGCAATACCGGTGAGTAATGAAATAACCCCATAACTGCGTTTATTATCTAAGATGTGCTCATGCACCTGGGTTAAGCCCAACCTTTTCCGTTTAAACAGTCGTTGGGCAAGGTAAACACTCCAAGTACCCAGAAACGCAAATAAGCCGATTACTTCTGCTTGATCTTGGTTAAAAAAAGTGGCGCTAGCGTAACTTAATAGGCCTGCCCCAACCGCAACATGTAAACAGGAATTTACCCAAAGTGAAATCATTGTTCAAGCACCAGTGGGGCTAAGGTTACTCCAACCACTGCACCCAGCAAATTAGCAAAGAGGAAGGGAATAAACCGCTTTTGACGAATTTCTTTTTTATATCCATCCCATTCATAGGGCAAATCCAACAGATGTTTATTCTTGCGATTTACGGGAATGTTACTGTAAATAAAGGCGCTAGGGAAGCTGGCACTAACCGCTAATAAGGATGATCCGGTGCCTACCCCTATTAAAAAACCCGATGCTGCACCAAGCGCTATCGTATTCCCTTTTTTAAAGGTAGAAATAGCTAACTGTCGGCCTGCAATTAATGAGCTCATTTCTTCTACACTCAATTCATCGTAATCGGGATCATACAAAATGGTTTCTTCCCCATCCTGGCGAAGCTTAAAAACCTCGTAGCTGTTTATTACCCTAAAGCTTCGTTTGTCCAGGCTTGAACTCCTTTTTTTAACCCGAAATAGGTAGAGCTCATTCTGCTGAAAACTAATAGAATCGCTTCGCAGAATGGAGCCATCGAAAAATGTGAGTTCCACTGCCGCTGCATTTTGTGCTATTCCTACTGTGGTGGAGAAATAAACACAGATAAAAAGCATAAAAGATGGAAGGTTTTTAAAGCACATGCATTAATTCTTGTTAGGATGAACAATTGCCTTGCATCGGATGTACATGTGAAGCGTATATTTGCACCCAATTTTATTTTCACTCATGGTTAGAGAGAATTTTACTTCGAGACATATCGGTCCAAACGAGCAAGATCAGCAAGACATGTTAGCAAAAATAGGCTATAAAAGCCTTGACGATCTTATTAATGACACCGTTCCACCCAGTATTCGATTAAAAGGTAAATTAAACCTACCAAAAGGACAAAGCGAATACGAGTACCTGAATGATTTGAAGAAGCTATCTGCAAAGAATAAGCTCTACAAATCTTTTATTGGAATGGGATATTACGGTACTATTACACCTCCGGTTATACAAAGGAATGTATTGGAAAACCCAGGTTGGTACACCGCATATACACCCTATCAGGCAGAAATTTCTCAAGGTAGATTGGAAGCTTTATTAAACTTCCAAACCATGGTTATGGATTTAACCGCCATGGAAATTGCAAATGCCTCTTTGCTGGATGAAGCCACCGCGGCTGCGGAAGCGATGAGTATGCTTTTTGCGAGTAGATCCAGAGAACAATCCAAAAACAATGTAAACCGCTTTTTTGTGGATGAAAATGTACTTCCACAAACCAAAGATGTTCTTATTACCCGATCTCAACCACTGGATATAGAGTTAGTTATTGGAAACTGGGAAAACTTTAACCCAGAAGAGAATTATTTTGGAGCATTAATTCAGTATCCTAATCAGTACGGTGAGATTGAAGACTATAAAAATTGGGTGAATAACTGCCACGACAACGAAGTGAGGGTTGTTGTAGCCAGCGATTTGTTAGCCCTAACTTTAATAACTCCACCTGGAGAATGGGGTGCAGATGTTGTGGTTGGAAGCGCCCAGCGTTTTGGGGTTCCAATGGGATTTGGTGGACCGCACGCAGCATTTTTTGCTACAAGAGAACACTACAAGCGTCAGTTACCTGGAAGAATCATTGGTGTTAGCCAAGACCGCGAAGGGAATAGAACGCTTAGAATGGCGCTTCAAACCCGAGAGCAGCATATAAAAAGAGATAAGGCCACATCAAACATTTGTACGGCCCAAGCCTTGTTGGCCACCATGGCTTCCATGTACGCTGTATATCACGGTGCACAAGGCTTAACCAAAATCGCTGAATTTATCAGAGCAAAAGCTCAAACAGTACATAGCAGGCTGCAGGAATTGGGTTATCGCGTTGGTCACAAAGCCTATTTCGATACCATTTTTGTGGAAATGGATCCTCAAAAACAATTGGAGCTTAGAGATTACTGCAACAGCGCTGAGATTAACTTACGCTACGAGGAAGACCGTGTTTGTATCTCCATTGATGAAGCTACCACTCCAACCGATGTAAACAATCTAGTTTCCAGTTTTGCCTCCCTCGTTCAGGAGGAACACAAAACCTTGCAAAACGAGCACTTTAACATCCTGGAGGACCTTCCTGTTTTTGCTAAACGAACTTCGCCCTTTTTAAGCCATCCGGTATTTAATAAATACCACTCGGAAACCGAGATGATGCGTTACCTAAAAAGGTTAGAGAATAAGGATATCTCCTTAACGCATTCCATGATTCCACTGGGATCTTGCACTATGAAACTGAATGCTGCTAGCGAACTTATGCCCATTACTTGGCCAGAATTTGCAAGCATACATCCATTTACCCCTTCGGAGCAAGTGGAGGGCTATTTGGAGCTCCTTAAAACTTTAGAACAATGGCTTGCCGAGGTAACGGGTTTTCATGCTGTTAGCTTGCAACCAAATTCCGGAGCGCAGGGAGAATATGCTGGCCTGATGGTAATTAGAGCCTACCATATTAGTCGTGGCGACAAACACCGGAATGTGGTTTTAATTCCGTCTAGCGCACATGGTACTAATCCAGCTTCTGCTGTTATGGCCGGAATGCGTGTTGTAGTGGTAAAATGTGATGAGGATGGTAACATTGATACACAGGACCTGAAGGAAAAAGCGGAAAAGCACCGCGATGAACTCTCATGTTTAATGGTAACCTATCCAAGTACCCATGGTGTTTTTGAAGAAAACATCCTGGAAATCACAGAAATTATCCACCAAAACGGAGGACAAGTGTATATGGATGGAGCCAACATGAATGCTCAGGTTGGATTGACCAATCCAGGAAAAATTGGGGCAGATGTTTGTCACCTCAACCTGCATAAAACTTTTGCAATACCTCACGGTGGTGGTGGTCCGGGAATGGGCCCAATTGGCGTTGCAGAGCATTTAACTCCATTTCTTCCTGGACACTCCGTAATCCATGGCAACTCAGAAAATCATATCCCAGCAGTTTCGGCAGCTCCATTTGGATCAGCTCTTATTCTTATTATCTCCTATGGATACATGAAAATGCTAGGACGAGATGGATTGGAAGAATCAACTAAGAATGCCATTCTAAATGCAAACTACCTTAAAGCTTTGTTAGAAGAACACTATCCAGTGCTGTACAAAGGGAAAAAGGGTACGGTTGCACATGAAATGATTTTGGATTTGAGAAGCTTTAAAGAAAAAGCGGGGATTGAGGCTGAGGATGTAGCCAAAAGACTAATCGACTTTGGTTTCCACGCTCCTACACTGTCCTTTCCAGTTGCAGGAACGGTTATGATAGAACCAACCGAATCTGAATCCAAAGAAGAATTGGATCGCTTTGCAGATTCCATGATCTGTATCAGACAGGAAATTGAAGAAGTGGTTTTGGGAATTCAAGATAGAAACGACAATGTTCTAAAGAATGCTCCTCATACGATGGCAGACATTTGTAGCGATGATTGGAAGCACGGATACAGCAGAGAAAAAGCTGCGTTTGCATTACCACATTTGAAACAAAACAAATACTGGGCACCAACTAGAAGAGTTGACAACGCATTTGGAGATCGCAATCTGA
>JBMYJC010000121.1:6140-6368 GCA_049594055.1 Luteibaculum sp.
ACTAAGCATAAGAATCTGCCAAATATTAGCTCAAACGCCCCGAAAATTCGGGGCTTTTTTTATACAAAATTGACTAAATGGTCATAGCTTGAAAGCCACTGTTAAGCGATAATTGCCGTTAGTCATCCAATATTGACTCTGTTTTTATTAACAATGGGATAACATAAGCTTATGCCATAGGTTATCTTTGCCCCTCAACCAAAAGAGGATATTATTATTATGAAAAAA
>JBMYJC010000122.1:0-6356 GCA_049594055.1 Luteibaculum sp.
TTACCAACATCACCCGTTACACGTGGGTGATCAGAGTCGTAGCCTCTGTGTGTGGCCAAGTCAAAAGCAACAGAAAGCCCTTTTTGACCTGCGGCTAAGTTTCTTCTATAGAAAGCATTTGATTCTTCTGCTGTAGAAAATCCTGCATATTGACGAACGGTCCACGGACGTGTTACGTACATAGTGCTATATGGACCTCTTAAAAATGGCGCAAGCCCCGCACTGTAATGTTTGCCGTAGTTTTCCTCTGCAGATATATTTCCAATGGAATCCACCTGGATTCCTTCTGCAGAGCGGTAAGTCTTTTGATTTTTATTGTTGGGGAATAATCCCAGTTTAAAATTCTCCATACCTATTTCCAGGAATTTCTTAGTGCTATTTTTTCCAACTCGCTTTTGTTTTGTGGCGGGAAAAGGTTTTCGCCTATCATTTCTACCTCCTTATTCTTAAACTGCTGTTGCAACCTGTCCTGCTCAGTTTCTAGCGCCTCAGAAAGCATCGGATTGTTTAAAAATTCTGCCCAGGATGAGAGCCCCCAGTTGGTTTTGCGCTCCAAGGCCTTTTGAATCAATGCTTGGGTAAGGCTTTCTACATAAAAACTTCCTGCGCTTGGGTCTACATAGTGGTGTAGGGAAGATTCAAACTCTGCAATGCTGCAAAGGTTAGCGGTAACCCGGTGGGTAGATAGTTTATCGTCTTGTTTGTATTGGCTTAGGCTTATTAATTCTGGGTTGCAAGCGTAAGCCGCCATTGTGTAGCTGGATAAGCGAATAAGGTTATTCTCGGGATCTGTAGTTCCCAAAAACGCTGGGTTAAAAGTTATTTTTTGTCCGCTTGGATGAAATTCATCCAATTTAGAAACATGTTGTTTTAAAGCCGAGGCACATAAACAGCTCAGGGCTCTCGATTTTGCAATTTCCGGCAGGAAAAGAGGGCTTGCTGCATGACCAATGACCAGGGCTTCTGCTAACTCATCCCTTTTACACTGGCTAAGAAAGTCTTCATAGAAAATGCTTACCGCAGCTAGTTGGCTGCTGAAATTTGCACCAAACTCCGCGAGGTTTCCAAAGTCAATGCACAATTTAAGCTCAACGTCCTGCCCCTTAGCAAGTGATTTTAATTCAGAAAAAATTGAGATTAAATCTTGTATGGAGCTTACTTCGCCCGCGTTTATTTCTAAATAAACCCGACTTCCAGTTAGAATTTTCCAGGGTAAATCCTGTCCAAGGTTCTGGAATTTTGAAAATTTCAATCCAAATCCAAGGCTTAATATGGAGCAGTCTATTCCGCTTAAAATACTTTCCTCAAATTGCTGTGCAGACCGGAGATCAAAAATGAGGCTGTCTATGCCTTGTGCTAAAACGGCCAATGCTATTTGGTTAGCCGCTTTGGGTTTGCTGGCATTAATTTCGTACGCTTTACCAGATTTTTCTGCGGCCATAAATTTCACCGCAGATTGAACTTCCTCTACCAGATATGGCAGCTCTTTCAGAGATGCTTCATCGTGATAGGCATCCAGCTCAAGGTCATTTAAAAATTTTCCTACCAGGCTTTCTTCGTACGCTGCGCCCCTTAATTCTTTTTCTACTATGGCCCTCCAATGCTCCCTGCTGGCTGTTTTAAAGCCATCTATATTAACAATATCCATGCTGTAGCTTTTGCGGGTGCAAGATACAGGATAAGGCTTAAAGCTTTTAATTGAGGTCTGCCCAGAGCTATTTAAACTTTTACCAATGTTAATTAGTCGCTTAAGTATTGTTATCGGATGTTAATTCCCTTAAAATTGCAAAGTGAAGCGGATTCTTTGGGTCTTAAGTATAGTTTGTTGTCTACATGTTTGGATAGGGGAAGCATGGGCTGGAGGCTACCAAATTAACTTGCAAGGAGCCCGGCAAACGGGAATGGGGCATTGTGGAGTTAGTTTGTTACACGGTGCTTCCAATATTTTTTTTAATCCAGGTTCCTTAGGTTTTATTCCGCAGCGGAGACATTTGTCAGTATCATTTAATGCTGTGGATGCTCGGGTGGTTTATTTTAACCCAAGTACCCAAGCGCAATTTCGAAATGAACCGGGAATTGGAACACCCTTTTCTTTTTATGCGGCATCTAAAATTACCGACTATCTAAGTGTTGGTGTGGGGGTATATACGCCCTTTGGTTCATCGCTTACCTGGCAGGAGGGTTGGGCCGGAAGGTTTATCATTAACTCAATCGATCTTAAAACGGTATATGTTCAGCCAACCCTAAGTTTTAAATACGGTCCAATAGGCTTGGGGATAGGATTAATGCTTGGTCATGGATCTGTGGTTTTGCAGCGTGATGTACCAGTTACAGATCAAAATGGCAACCTCGGTTCTGTGGAATTATCTGGGCGTGATAATGCTGTTGGTTTTAATATAGGAGCCTTTGTGGAGCTCACGCCAGGCTTTAACTTCGGAATTTCATATCGGACCGAGCATCGCTACGAGCCAGAAAAAGGGAAAGCAGACTTTACTGTTCCGCAGTCGGCAGAACAACAATTGGGAGATCAGAATATAAAGGCAGGTATTCCTGCGCCTAGTAATTTAATGGTAGGTTTAAGCATGGATGTTTCTCCAAGGTTTACGCTTAGCGGAGAAGTTAATTTTACTGGTTGGAAGGCCTATGATAGGTTGGAAATAGATTTTGAAAATAACTCCGAAAGCTTACGGGATATTGATGAACCAAGGAATTGGCGTGATTCTGAGAGTTTTCGTTTTGGGGTTCAGTATAAGGCCTCTGAAAAGATGTCACTTCGTGTGGGGTATTCTAAAGACTTCAGTCCGGTAAATCCCAGCTTTTACAGTCCCGAAACACCAGACTCCGATCGAAGCGGTTACCACATGGGATTTAGCTATTTTCCTCACAAAAAGCTTAGTGTGGATGGGGCTTTTCAATGGGTGGAAGCGGAGCAAATAGAAGCTATCCACAAACCCTCTGGCTTTTCTGGAGTCTATAAAGGCAGAGCATTCGTTTATAATGTAGGAGTGTCTTATGAGTTTTAGGATTTTCTTATTTGTTTCACTGATTTGCGCTGCACTTTTTTGGGCTTGTGAACCCGAGATCGATCTGGAGGAATTGAGCAACAATCCAGGTATAAGTCCTGGTGAACTGAATTTTCAAAATTTTGTAGCCATTGGAGATGAATTTACCGCTGGTTTTCACAGTAGAGAGCTGTTTTTCTCCGGTCAGTTTAATGCCTACCCCGCAATTATGGCAAGGCAATTTACTTTGGTAGGAGGAGAGGGATTTTCCTTTCCAGCCATGTATGATGAATCTGGTTTTGGAAATCGATTGGCCCTGGGAAATAGGGAAGATTGCAGAGAGGTAGAAGAACTTACGCTTATTCCATACAACAAAGAATTCGATCCCAGAAATTCAGAAAACTTAGGTCCCAATCTGTACAATAACATGGGAGTGCCTGGTCTCAAGGTGCTGGAAATTGATAATGATGATTATGAGGATGACAATCCCTATTGGGCGCGCATGATTGCCAGCGAGGGGGCAACTTATTTAGCGCACTTAGAATTAACTCCCATTAGCTCTTTTGTACTGTGGCTTGGAACGGCAGACGTTTTGCGATGGGCTAAAAATGGAGGTCAGTCCTTTGGTTCAGAACTCAGTTTTATTACACCCAGCCAGTTTTTTGAAGATAATTACAGGGAGCTGTTGGAATTGCTTTCCACCAAGACAAACCGGGGATTATTGGTAACCATACCAAAAATTAAAGATTTCCCTTTCTTCGAATTGATTCCCAGAGACGCTCTGGAGTTAACTGCCGAACAGGCTGCACAGCTTAATGTGCTCTATGCCGCCAATCCTTTTGTTTCTTTTAGGGAAGGTAAAAACCCATTTGTGGTAAGCGATGGATTATTTACCCGCCAAATAAGCAATGAAGAACGAATCTTATTGAGTTTGGATTTGGACTCGGTAAAATGTGGCGGATATGGTAGTGTAATTCCCTTCTCAGATGCGGATGTTCTTTTGTTGGATGAATTATTTGAGTTGGATGTGGCCATAGACAATTACAACCGCATTATAAGACGTTTAGGGAAGGAGTTTGGGTATCCGGTTGTGGATATAGAAGATTTTTACAAGGAAATTAGGGTCAATGGTCTTATTTGGGATGGTGCCAGAACAAACTACAGTTTTGTAAGCGGTGGATATTTTTCATTGGATGGTATTTGTCCCACTCCTAAAGGCAGTGCATTTTTAGCTAATGAGTTAATTGGGACGCTCAACCGTGTATACAATGCTCAAATTCCATTGGCAAATCCCAATGATTTTGAAGGGGTAAGGCTACCTTAATCTTCCTTTACAATGAGGAAGATCTCCTCGTTTGGTTTCTTCATAAAGTACTTTTCCCGTGCGAAGCGCTCTATGTTGTTCAAATTGGAACTGAGATTTTTCTCGTCTTCTTCTAAAAGTAAAATCTGCTGTTCGTAGTATTTTTTTTCATCCTCCAACTGGCTTAATTCTCTTTTCCATTTATATAGGTCAACAAATGTGTAGGAGTCAAAAAAGGCCACAAAAAGAAAAAAGACTAGTAGGGTAGCAGCATACTTGTTTCCCAACCAGGCAGGAAGTCTTTTTTTAGCAATGGAGATAAGCGTTTTAAGCCTCATGTTACAAAGATAACGAAGAGGAGAGCCTCTTGGTCTGGATCAAGGAAAATTACTAACCGCCCACAGTTTATTACACCTTGGGCGGATCTATTTTAGTGAGGATTTGAATGAGCTCGCGCTTGGAGATTACGCCCTCCTTTTCCAGCGATGTAGAAAATCTTCCAATCAGTTTTCCAGAGTTTATTTCGTATACGCTAACCAAATCGCTACCCTCTTTTACCCGATATGGATAGATCAGAACAACCCCCACATTCACAAAACCCTGCTTACTGTTTTTAAAATACTGAGGTTCTACTACCAGTACCTTCTTGTCGCTATATTTTTCAATTTCATCAGGCTCATTGGCATTATCGGGTAAGTCGCCTTTATTAAAAACGATAATTGGAAAATTGCTGCTCTTAATGTTTTTGTCTGCTATCTGAACCAAGTCAGTTTTTCTTTCCTCCAGTATGTCATTTAAAAGGGTTTCAAAGCAGTGTAAGGTAAGCTCCAGTTTATTTTTTAACCCAATGCTGTACGTGAAATCCATTACCTTATCTCTGCCGCCCTCCTTTTCAATTTCAATTGGAATACCACGCCAGAGATCGTAACTAATGAGGGTATTCATGTAGTGCTGCTTATCCCTATCAATTGGTTTGCAGCTATTAAAGTTCAAGTGGAAACTCAAGGTCTCTTCTACCTCGTTTTCCGCCAAGAGCTTCTTATCTACCTTTTTGTTGTAGTTAAAAAAGAAAACCACATGAAATCCTTCCTTATGGTATTCCGGATTGTTTTCCTGATAAGGGATGAACTCTACCTCGCAGAGTTTCCATGTGGTGGTAAAATAGTTTCGGAGAGTTTGGTTTAAAGCCTCAGCCTGTGGACTTACATTATTCAGTTCAAAAACCCTGATTTTATCCCGACAAAGCCTTTTTATGTTTTGTGGAGTAACGCTAACCCATTGTGCGGCAACGCCTGTGTAAAAAAAGAGGGTTATTACAAAGGCAAGCAATTTCATGAACACTGGTTTTACTTTTACCAAAGTCCAAAATGCTGGGCCTTCACCGAGGTGTTTAATTGAAAATAATTAACAATTTATTGTTAGTTGACTGTTCATATCAGTTGTAATAACCATGTAATCAGATGGTTATGTTTATTAACAGATGGTTAATAACTAGGATATGCTATTTCTTACACGTTGGGTGTAGTTTCGCAGCGCCTGCTTTTCTTCGGTGCCATTTTGGATGTCTTTCCGGATTTCTATGGCCGCCAACACATGGGTTAGTTGTTCTCCTTCATCCTCGCCATCTATGGCTATTTCCGGTTTTTTTTCTTCCAGAATAGCTTGTTCGGCTGCTTGCAATTCCTCGATAGAATAATTCTCCACTGCCTTTTTTATCGCTGCTATTTTCATCCTGCAATTTTTTTAACCATTTCTTCTATGGCCTCAATTTTAGAACTGGTGCTACCTTCTATCAACTTGCCTTCTTTGAAAGCTGCAAAATAGGGTAGATTGTCAACCCCAATAGCTTTTCTTACCTCTGGGTTTTCCTCCGCGTTTACTTCATAAAACTTAACGTCTCCAAAGGCCTCATCCTCACTCAAACGAGAAAATTTTGGGGCAATCAGCTTACAGCTTCCACACCAATCTGCGTAAAACTTAATGATAGCCGTTTGGCCCTTTATCTTTTCAATGAAATTAGAATCGCTTATTTGATCTACTGCCATGTGCTT
>JBMYJC010000123.1:0-6351 GCA_049594055.1 Luteibaculum sp.
ACGAATCCTACGGATTGTCAGCATTGCAAATGCAATTCGTTTCGTCTGGAATGCAATACTCCTTCTAGCTTTGAGCTAATCATCTTTTCAACTCATCAACTCATGAACCTCTAAACTTTTCAGCCTTTAGCTTCCTCACGTATTTATGTTATTTTGCTGCTATGCATCCTAGGATACTATGCTTTTGTTTCAGCGCGGTTTTTTTCCTGTGTACATCGGGAATTGTGAATGCCCAAAAACGCAGTTTTAGGTTGTTGGATAGCGAACGCCAAACTCCAATTGCCTACGCCAATGTGCTGGCGGTAAACAGCAATAAGGGAACAGCATCAGATATTGATGGTTGGGTGCGCTTCGATGATTTAAGCGATTCCGATACTTTACTCATTAGTTACCTGGGCTACGAGCGACTTAGTCTACCTGTTAAGCAGTTATCAGACCAGGTTTTTTTAAAAGCTCAGTCATATGAGCTACAAGCGGTCCATGTTTTAGCAGACGACCGTTTCCTGTACCGCTTGGTGGCAGATGTGCGGAAAAAAAGGAAACACAAGGTCCTGCAATCCAAAGCTTATTACAACCTAAGTAGCTACAAGCATAACAAGCGGGTAGAACTTATGGAAGCCTATTACAATGCTCAAATACGGGGTTACGAGCTGCACCAAATAGAATACAAAATAGGGCGTTTGGGCCTTGAAGAAATAGACCAGGGTTTTTGGGTTTCTTCCGAAACTTCCAAGGCATTTCTTTTTCACGAAAGCTTTAACAGCAATGCATATTTCCCCGCCTCCCCATTGGAATTCAACTTCAGATCCATGATGGAGGAATTTAGATTGCAGTTATTAGGTAGATACGAGGAAAAAGACGCAATACTTTATCACCTGGCCTATGAACCTAAAAATCAATCTTCTTCTGCCTTCTCCGGACAGCTCTGGATAGATTCTACCCACATGGAGCTGCAAAAAGCAAGTTTTGTTTTAAAACAGAGTAAAAAACACCCCTTCCTCCCAATTGGAAATAATTACAAGATCTCTTCCGTAGACATTTCCTTGAATAAAACCTTTAGCATTGTGGATGGCCAGATGGCCCCAGAGCGTGTGGATTTTGATTATCAGGTCCACTATACTAATTCTTCAGGAACTAGCGATAGCACCCGCAGTCAGGCGGCATTCTTTTTCTACAACTATCAGCAGCAATTTAATTTGCCGCTTTTTGCTTTTGCCGAGGGCATGCATGGCGATTACCGGAAAATAGATGCCACACCCTACAACGACTTCTTTTGGCTAAACCATAATGAGTTTCGCATATGGGGTGATGAAAAGGAGCAACAACAATTCCTCAATCAAAAAAAGCGCAGCTCAATTGATAGCCTTTTTGTTCAAGGCCCAAAGTCCAATGGATTTGAGTCGCCTTATTTTAAGTGGAACAAGGATTTGCGTGTGGCATACCAATACAAAAGACAGAATCCTTTGATGAAAACGGGCACGCAAAGTCCGCTTGGAAATCCCTCCGCCAAAATAGAATTGGGCCTGCAGTTATACCTTGATGTCAACCAAATTGGAGATTCCCTGCACCTTATGTCAGCTGCTATTTTAGATCCGTACAACACCTATCTCAGGATACAAAAAGACAGTTTAACCGATGTGCTTTTTAATCTGGGGTTGGATGAAGCGGAGATAGCGCGACATGCCCTTATTGAGGAAATTGGAGACGAAAGGGATTTCGGAAAAATTAAATTGCTTCATGAGCGTGCTCAACTGGAATTGGAAAAGCGTGTAAAATTTAGCTTGTATGAAGCGCGTTTTGGTACAGATTTCGAGCAGGTGGAAAAATGGAATCTTCGTGTTAGCCGAAATTTGGGGGTTGATAACCTGGCGGCTTTTGGTTTTAAAGCGCCTAATTCTATCCCATAAAAGTTTGATTTGGTGGGACTCTTACATCCAAACACATTTTTTAACCTGTATTAACCTAGAAACCAATTACATTTGGTTTATGCGGAAGGCACTCGCCATATTGTTGAGTTTTACCCTTTTTCTCTTCTCCAGTGGATTGTTGATATCCATGCATTTTTGTCAGGAGGAATTGGTGGATGTGGCCGTGTACAACAATGCTGCTTCCTGCTGTTGCGATGACATAGGAACTCCTGCAGACTGCTGCTCAGAAGAGCAAGTAGTATTAAAACTGCAGGAAGAAATAAGCAAACCAGAGCAGGAAATAAAGCCAGCTCCAATTAAGGCGCTTCCCGAAAAAGTTAAAAACGATCATTTCCTACTGCCATCTCCGGCCATCGATTTTACCCAACTGCAAGAAAAAGAGCTTCCTCCCGAAGACCTTATCACCCGCTTGCACAAGTGGATTTTATACGCCTGATTCCTTTTCTGATTTTTTATTTGTCCTCGGGATTCTGAGGAAATTCTCACCCAAGCAGGGTGTTTTATAAACCAATTTAAATCATCAGAAAATGAAATCTTTAATCGTAATCATCCTATCCATATTTAGTTTTTCCATTAGTTCATTAGCACAGACTAAACCCAGTAAAAATCAAAAAGCCTCTTTTGAAGTTTCTGGGGTTTGCGAAATGTGCAAAGCCAGAATTGAGAAAGCAGCATTAATTCCGGGTGTGAAAATGGCCACCTGGGATCAGGAAACATCGGCCTTAACGGTGATATATAACGACCGCAAAATCGACCTTTTCGATATCCATACTGCTATTGCAAAAGCCGGCCACGATACCGAGAAAATCAAGTCAGAAGATGTTGCCTATAAAAGTCTTCCAGCCTGTTGTGCATACCGTGGTGGGGTAGAAAAGCATTAAGCCATGTTTCGCATTTTGCTATTGCTCTTGGGCTTAAGCACTGCGCTTAGTGCCCAGGAGACCATTCGCGGTGTTGTATTGGATGCCAGTTCCAAAGGTTTGCCCGGTGTAAATATTTATTGGAAAGGCACGCAGGACGGCACGGTTAGCGATGAAATCGGAAAATTCTCCCTACCAAGACTTCAGGGGAAGGATTCACTGGTATTTAGTTTTGTGGGTTTTCAGCGCAAAACTTTGTTGGCGACAGCAAACATGACGGTGCAACTCAAGCAGTCTCAGGAATTGGAGGAAGTGGAGGTGGTTCAACGCACGAAATCCACCCAAATCGATTTTCTAGAAACGCGGAAAGTGGAGCAAATAGGGGAGAAAGAACTCTTGAAAGCCGCTTGCTGCAACCTATCAGAATCTTTTGAGACCAACCCCAGTATCGATGTGAGTTTTACCGATGCGGTTACGGGAACTCGGCAGATTCAATTATTAGGATTGGCGGGACCCTACACGCAATTCACCCGTGAAAACATCCCCAATATTCGGGGTTTAAATGCGGTGAGTGGATTGGAGTATGTTCCCGGAACTTGGATGGAATCCATCCAACTCAATAAAGGCGCAGGGTCGGTAGTTAATGGCTTTGAGAGCATGGTGGGTCAAATTAATTACGAATTGCGCAAACCCCTGGACAGCGATCGCCTTTACCTAAACTTTTACGCCAACGAGGGAGGCAGATTCGAAGCCAACGTGCACGGAACCACCACAGTTTCAGATAAGTTGGCTACTGCTGTTTTGCTCCACGGTAAAAGCAACAAAATGCTTCAGGACAGAAATGGAGATGGCTTTTACGATATGCCGCTTTCCGACCATTTTATTGCATTAAACCGCTGGTTTTTATTGGGTAAAAACGGATGGCGCTATCAATGGGGAGCAAAATGGATTGGGACAGAATTATTGGGTGGAGAGATTGAATCCAAAGCGCAGGAGAATACCAGACTTTGGAAATACACCAACAGCCTGAATCGCTCTGAGTTTTTTGCTAAGGGTGGAAAAAGCTTCGATTTACCATGGAAATCCATGGGGTTTCAGGGGCAATATGTTTTTCACGATCAGAAATCTCAGTTGGGTTTTAGGAATTACAGGGCAAAATCTCAATCGCTGTATTTTAACGGTATCTACCAAAGCATTATCGGTAATACCAACTACAAGTTCTCAACGGGGGCAAGTTTTCAGTGGGATGAGATGCAGGAGGCACTGGATGCCACAGGCGATTTTTCCAGGAATGAGTGGGTTCCCGGAGCCTTTTTTGAGTTAAGCAGTGAGTTGAGTAACAAATTGAGTGTGGTAAGTGGATTGCGCGGAGATTACCACAACAACTACGGTTTTTTTGTTACCCCGCGTTTGCATGCTCGCTATCAAGTGGCTTCCAGAACGGTTTTGAGAGCTTCTGCAGGAAGAGGCTTGCGCACTGCAAATGCCATTGCCGACAACCTCAGTCAATTAGCCAGTACACGAAGTTTTAGCATAGTGGGGGCGAGCAACAGAAATCCTTATGGATTAGAGCCCGAAATAGCCTGGAACTATGGGTTTAATCTTACTCAAAACCTGCGGGTTTTAGGAAAGGAAATGCAGCTTGCTCTGGATTTTTACCGTACCGATTTTGAGAATCAGATTATTGTAGATCGCTACAGTGAAGCGGAAGCTGTGCGACTGTATAATTTGGCGGGCACATCAATTGCAAACTCCATACAGAGTCAGTTGGACTATGAAATCCTGCAGCGCTGGGACCTGAGGCTAGCTTACCGTTGGTATGATGTTAAGAGCACTTTTAATGGCGAGCTAAAACGGCAACCTTTTTTATCTGAGCACCGCTATTTTATCAATACTGCTTACCACACTATAAGCCAATGGTTTTTTGACGCTACCTTAAACTGGCAATCTGGACAAATAATCCCGCAGCAGCATGTTGCTCAAGTTCCGTCCGGGCCACAAAAAAGCCCTGATTTTTTCACCATCAATGCACAAGTAAGAAAAGTATGGAAAGGGGGATTTGAGGTTTATGCCGGAGTAGAGAATTTATTGAATTACCGCCAAGAGCAACCCATTGTAGATCTTGGGGCAGGAGAAAATCGTTTTATTGATGCTGCAAGCGTTTGGGGGCCGGTGTTTGGTAGGAATGTTTATGTGGGATTGCGCTATAGGTTGGAGTAACAGCAAGTTTTTAGGTCATACTAGTTGGGATGTCATCCACTCGAATTTAAGCTTGAGCTAGCATTGCTTAAGTGCCAAGATTTTTTTGCAGAATGATGTTGAAAGTGAGTTCCCTGGATGCATTGCATATCCTGAAAACATTTGCAGAAATAAAAAATGGGCTTATGGTATTGAATTCCCGCAATATTTTGATTTCGTGAGGTCAGAGGATAAATTATTCCCAATCCATTATTCGGGTTAATTTCTACCAACTAGAAATACAGGAGCAAAAAAAACAACGCTATCTTTTGCCGATGTTTAGGCCTATCCATTTCCTTCTTTTATGCTGCTTTACAATCCATGTAAAGGCCCAGGAAACTCAACTAAACAAGGGAATAAGAGCCTACGAAATCCAGGATTACGATAGAGCCATTGAACAATTGGATAGCGCCTTGCTTTTATGCACCAGTTGTCACGATAGTATCCTGGCCAAGATAGAAATGTATAGGGGCAAATATTTTCAGTACATCGGACGGCACGAGCGCGCCTATCCCGCCTACGAAAACGGCATGCAGTACGCCCGTAAAAGTGGAAGCCAAAACATAAAGTTCTGGGCAAATGTTTGTTTGGCGGAATTTATGCGTTCCCGTGAAAAACTAGATTCTGCCATGGTTTTATTGGACGGCATTAAAGAGCAGATAAAGGATCCTGCCGTTTCCCTTGCTAATAAAGGGTATTACTACAACCGGCTGGGAGCCATACTGCTGGAGACCAAATCAAGTCCACAGAAATTAAAGGAAGTTAGTGATAATGCACTGTCCATTTTTAGCGAATTGAAGGATACCCTGAGCATGGCTTCCACCCTAAATGTTTTAGGTAGGTACTTTGAAGATGCCAATTTACTTACTGAGGCAGAATCTACTTACGAAAGAGCCGTACAACTGTTGAGCGAAACAGAGAATAAGCGCGATTTTGTTGATGTAATCATTAATTATTCCAGCACTTGTAGGAAACTGGGTAAATACAATAAATCTATTGATTTGGCCAATAAAGGTTTATCGCTTTGTGATAGCTCTGCCGCCTGGCACGAACCGCTTTATTACTTATACATAGAGCGCGCAATTAGCTATGAACAATTGGGCGATATGCGCCAGGCTTTTGACAATATATCTCTGGGTTACAAGCACTCTGTAAAGTATCTAAGCCAGCGATATAACGATCAAATTGCTCGGGTATCTAAGCAATTGGATCTCAGAAATAAAGAAATCGCATTGCAAGATGAGCGATTAGCAAAACAGCAGGTTGAGGCAAATTTACTGGCAGAACAGAAGTCTAAAAACACCTTTCGTGCTATGCTTGGCATT
>JBMYJC010000124.1:0-6258 GCA_049594055.1 Luteibaculum sp.
TCATGTTCATGAACTTGTTGCGGCTAGACTTAGAGACTTTCGCATATCCATAGCCGGGTAAGTCCACCAAATACCATTCCCCGTTGATAAGGAAATGGTTGATGGTTTGAGTTTTCCCTGGAGTACTGGAGGTTTTGGCCAACTTGTTGCGGCCCGTTAACATATTGATCAGAGAAGACTTCCCAACATTAGAGCGCCCAATAAAAGCGTACTCTGGCTTATTTGCTTCCGGGCACTTTTTAAAGTCGGTTTGACTGATTAAAAACTCCGCGTTATGAATTAGCATGATGCTCTAACCAGTGGTCTAAATGTTGGTTAAACTCTTCGGGGTGTTCCATCATAGGAGCATGACCACATTTATCAATCCAATACAGTGTACTGTTTGGCATAAGTTGGTCGAACTCCTTGGCAACCTCCGGTGGAGTTACGGTATCATTTTTACCCCAGATTAAACAGGTGGGCACTTTAATATCTGCCAATTCCTTAGCCATGTTGTGCCGAATCGCAGATTTGGCAATGGATAAAATACGGATCAGTTTGGCTTTATCATTGATGATTTCATAGCACTCATCCACCAATTCTTTGGTAGCGTGTTTGGGATCGTAAAAGGTCTCGGCTACTTTTTTCTTGATAAACTCATAGTCCTCTCTTCTGGGAAAACCTCCGCCCATAGCGTTTTCATACAAGCCCGAGCTCCCGGTTAAAATCAATCGATCTACCCGGTTTTGATGCTTGGATGTGAACACCAAAGCTACATGGCCTCCTAATGAGTTACCCAATAGATTTATTTGCCCCAGGCCTTTGTGCGCAATGAATTTCTCCAAAAACTTATTCAGTTTTTTCACATTGGTTTCCAGAACCGGCAATTCGTAAATGGGTAGTAAGGGAATTAGAACTTTAAAGCGTTTTTCATAGTGGGACAGTACCTGCCTGTAATTGCTAAGCGCCCCAAATAAACCGTGAAGTAATATGAGAGGCTCGCCCTCTCCCTGCTCTATGTAACTGAATTTACCTTCCTTCTTTACCTCAACTTCCATGGCTGTAAAATATCAAAAAACTGCATTGTCGGATCAGATTTATCGCCTATTAGCCTTTAAATCTTCTTCACAGCGCAATGTTAACTCAAAATTTTAATTCTCAGTTTTTCCCTTGTGGCAAAAGCTTTTTTCGCGTGTAGCAATAAATCCAAGGGCAAAGAGTTTTTAACAATGTGGGTAGAAGTGGGAGAAAGTGGATTAAAGTGGGTAATATTTCCTAATTTTACACAAAGAAGAAAAGTGCCGTGGTACATCTGCTTGGAGAATATGATTGCAAATTGGACGCAAAAGGGCGACTGGCTCTTCCTGCGGCCTTGCGCAAGCAGCTGGGCGAGCTAGAAAAACAGGGCTTTGTTTTAAACCGCGACATTTTTGAAGGATGCCTGGTCCTCTACCCCAATGAGGCTTGGAAGCAAGTTTCGCAGCAGGTATCTAAACTCAATCGATTTGTAAAAAAGAACGCCATGTTCATCCGCCGCTTCAACAATGGAGCCACTCCGGTTGATAGCGACAGTGCTGGCAGAATCAACATCCCGCCAAGGCTAATGCAATATGCCGCTTTGGGTAAGGAGGTGATTGTTAGCGGAAATGGTGAACGCATAGAAATTTGGGATAAGAGCAAGTATGAAGCCTTAATGAATGAGGACATCGACTTTGCAAGCTTATCCGAAGAGGTAATGGGAGATCAGGATCATGGATCAGAAGCCTGATTACCACATACCGGTTTTGCTCTTTGAAGTCTTGGAACACCTGGAAATAAATCCGGATGGGGTTTACGTGGATGCCACCCTCGGGGGCGGAGGTCATACCCGCGGGATTCTGGAAAAACTTGGGCCAAAAGGAAAACTAATCTGTTTCGATCAGGATAAGGATGCCTGGGGCAATGCACCCAAGGACGATCGCCTTACCCTTATCAAACAAAACTTTAGGCATCTAAAGCGCTACTTAAAGTTTTTTGGTTTTGAGCAGGTAGATGGAATTTTAGCCGACCTGGGGGTGAGTTCCCACCAATTTGACGAAGCCAGTCGCGGTTTCTCGTTTCGCTTTGATGCGCCACTGGATATGCGAATGAATACCGAAGCTCCGGAAGATGCGCAAAGCTTCTTAAACCTTGCCGAGGAAAAAGAATTGATCTATTGTTTTAAAACCTACGGGGAAATAAGGCAAGCGCACCTTTTGGCGAGGAAAATTTTGGCCAGCAGGGAAGAGAAAACCATTAGCACTACGCGGGAATTAGTAGCGATAGTAGAGCAAGCCTACGGTAAAAGAAAAACTGATGCCGGGCTCTTAGCTCAAGTTTTTCAGGCTATACGCATTCGCGTAAACGATGAGATGAAAGCCCTGGAGGAATTCCTGGTTGACATTCCATCCGTATTAAAAGAAGAAGGAAAAGCAGTGATTATTTCCTACCACTCCTTAGAAGACCGCCTGGTAAAAAACCTTTTTAAATCTGGGAATCTGGAAGGAAATCAAGAGAAAGATTTTTACGGAAACCTGCTTAGGCCTTTAAAGCCAATAAGCAACAAACCCATTGTTCCAAGCACAGAAGAAATACAGAAAAATAGTCGCGCATCTAGTGCAAAGATGCGTGTAGCCATAAAAGGTTAGATAGTGAATACAGCAAGCACTCAAAAAGAGCAGAAATTAAGCGGAGCCAGATTGTTTATCAATCTGCTCAACGGCAGCTTCTTAACACGAGACATCGTGCTTAAGCAGGTGCCTTACATGCTGTTCCTGGTGGGTATTATGTTTGTGTACATAGGCTACGGTTACTATGCCGAAAAAACGGTGCGAAAAGTGTACCGAATTGATACGGAAGTGAAGGAGTTGAAAAGTAAATACACTTCCACCTTTTCCCGCCTGGAGACCAAAAAGCAGCAGTCTAATGTTGCGGAAACCGTTGCAAAGCTCGGTTTAAGTGAATCTCGTGTTCCACCCTTTAAAATTGTTGTAGAAGAATGAAAGGGGGCCTTTGGAAATATTATACCGTTTTCCTGATTGCCTTACTGGCTGGCTTCCTAATCCTGGGAGGCATCTTTCAAATTCAGGTAATAGAGGGTAAAAAGTGGAAAAACAAGGCGGCCGCTCTTACCACCAAATACCGAAAAATAAAGGCCGTAAGAGGAAATATTTACTCGGCAGACGGCAATTTACTTGCCACCTCCGTACCAGTGTACAATATCCGCATGGATGTAAATGCCGATGCCTTAACTGATGATGTTTTCTATGCAGAGGTAGATTCCCTGGCCTACCACCTAAGCAAACATTTTAGAGATAGAAGTAAACTGGCCTATAAGAGTTTGCTTATTAATGCCCGCAAAAGAGGCGAGCGCTACTTGCTGGTAAAAGCAAACATCGACTACCTCTCGCAAGAGAAGGTGAAAACCTTTCCCCTATTCAGAAGGGGACGTTACAAAGGAGGCTTAATCTTTGAAAAGTTCAGTCGCAGAAAAAAACCCTTTGGAATTTTAGCCGAAAGAACCATTGGATACGAAATAGATGGTGTTCAGCCCGTTGGTTTGGAAGGGGCTTACTCTAAAGTTTTAGGTGGAACTGAGGGTCTGCGCCTGGAAAGAAGACTCTCCGGAGGCGTGTGGATGCCGGTTGGGGATGCCAATCAAATAGACCCAAAAGACGGCATGGATATTATCACCACCATAGATGTGAACATCCAGGACGTGGCAGAAAAAGCACTGCTAGACCAATTGGTAAAACACAATGCAGACCACGGCTGTGTGGTGCTAATGGAAGTGAAAACGGGTGATATTGCAGCCATTGCCAACCTTTCCAGAAATGAAAAGGGACAATACGAAGAGCGCTACAATTACGCAGTTGGAGAAGCCACGGAACCCGGCTCTACCATGAAGCTAGCCTCTCTAATGGCCGCCTTAGATGATGGTCACATTACTATAGAAGATTCCGTGAATACAGGAAATGGGGTGCATTATTATTACAACGTGCCCATGCACGACACCCGCGAAGGGGGCTATGGAAAAGTATCTATAAAACGAGCCTTTGAGTTATCCTCCAACATTGGAATATCCAAAATAATTAGCAAGCATTACAGCCAAAACCCACAGGCATTTGTAGATAAGCTTTACAGTTTCAGATTACATGAACCTCTGGGCATTAGCAT
Source organism: Luteibaculum sp. (assembly GCA_049594055.1). Lineage (GTDB taxonomy): Bacteria > Bacteroidota > Bacteroidia > Flavobacteriales_D > Luteibaculaceae > Luteibaculum. The sequence continues at coordinate 4,174 of JBMYJC010000124.1, forward strand.
AGCTGGTGAGGGGAAACCAAAAATCCAGGATCCCAGCGACAAAGCTTGGTCTGGAATCTCCCTAACTCAAATGTCCATCGGGTACGAAATGCTAATGACTCCCCTGCAAATCCTGGCTTACTACAACGCTGTAGCCAATGACGGGGCCTTGATGAAACCAAAATTCGTTCACTCATACGCAAAAAACGGAAAGATTATTGAGCGCCTTAAACCCGAAGTGCTTAATCCTGCCATTTGCAACAAGAGCACGATTAAGCAGTTAAAAACCATGCTGGAAGGCGTGGTGGAGAATGGCACGGGTAGCAACCTAAGCAATGCCCATTTTAAAATAGCCGGGAAAACAGGGACCGCGCGTATTGCCAATGCCTCCTATGGTTACCAATACACCTCAACCTTTTCATATCAGGCATCATTTGTAGGCTACTTCCCAGCCGATAACCCTATGTACAGTTGCATTGTGGTAGTTAACGCTCCGTCCAACTCGGTTTACTACGGAAATCTAGTGGCAGGACCAATTTTCAGAGAGATCGCAGACAAAGTTTTTGCCAGCCGCATTGACCACCACGAGCCATTAAACGCAGAGGAAAATTTATTGGCATCTAACGCCCCGGTTTCTATCAGTGGGAATTACCAAGACCTGGTAACCGTATTCAACCAATTTAATGTGCGCACAGTAAACAAAGGCACCTCTGGGCCATGGGTACGCACTTCAACCAAAAGCAGCGAGGTAGAAATAATGCCCTACGAGAGCGCCTCCTATCCCAACTTAGTTCCCAATGTGGTGGGCATGGGTCTGATGGATGCCATTTACCTCTTGGAGAATAAAGGTTTGCGGGTGGAAGTGAGTGGAAAAGGAATGGTAAAAAGCCAAAGTATTAGCCCGGGCAAACGAGTAAAAGAGAATTCGGTAATCAAAATTAACCTCTCATGAAGCTGCTTAAAGACATATTATACGGTTGCCGCATCCTTGAGCTAAAAGGTCAAACCAACACAGCCATAGAGCGAATTCAATTTGACTCGCGCAAGGTGACCAAACTGAATTGTTTTGTTGCCATTGCTGGGTTGCAATCAGACGGGCACCACTACATTGAATCTGCCATTGAAAAAGGTGCTGTTGCAGTTGTTTGCGAAAGATTTCCAGAAACCCTAAGTGACCAGGTTACCTATGTGCGAGTGGATAACTCGGCCGCGGCCTTAGGTTGCATGGCGGCCAACTTTTACGACAATCCATCCAACAAAATGACTGTGGTTGGAGTAACCGGGACCAACGGAAAGACTACGGTTGCTACGCTGTTGTACGAGCTATTTACCCAACTGGGACATAAAACCGGGCTCATTAGCACTGTAGAAAATAAAATTAACCGGGTGACTGTAGCGGCAACGCACACCACACCGGATGCCCTATCCATACAAAGTCTGTTGGCCGATATGCACAAGGCGGGATGCAGTCATGTGTTTATGGAAGTTTCCAGCCATGCAGTGGACCAAAAAAGAATCCAGGGAATACATTTTAACGGTGCAATCTTCACCAACTTAAGCCATGACCACCTGGATTACCACAAAACTTTTGCTGCCTACTTAAAAGCAAAACAGCAATTCTTTGATCAATTACCAGTAGAATCATTTGCCCTAACCAATGTAGACGATAGCAATGGCGAAGTGATGGTGCAAAATACCCGTGCAAAACGCTACACTTATGCGGTTAGAAGACCTGCAGATTACAAAGTAAAAGTGGTTGAAAACCAATTGAGCGGTCTCCACCTGGAAATAAACAACCAGGAAATCCATTGCCGCCTAATTGGAAAGTTTAATGCCTATAACCTGGGTGCGATTTACGGTGCAGCTATTTTATTGGGAAAAGACCCCTTGCAGGTCTTAACTACTCTAAGCCTTATGGCTCCCGTAAACGGTAGGTTCCAATACTTAAAAACCCCGGCGGGAATCACCGTAATCATAGACTACGCACACACACCCGATGCATTAGAGAATGTGCTAAAAACCATAGAGGAAACCCGCACTAAAAACGAGCAGGTTTTTACGCTGGTAGGCTGTGGTGGCGATCGGGATAAAACTAAGAGACCCGAA
>JBMYJC010000125.1:0-6194 GCA_049594055.1 Luteibaculum sp.
TAGGCCGCAGCAGCGTTGTTTACCGGGATAAAGAGGCGAAATACAAAAACAATTTTGTACCTAAGAAATATTGGTCGGAGTATTGTGAAAAGTATCCTTCAACCCTCAAAGAATACGAGCGTTTCCAGAAGTTGCATGTAGATATAAACCTACTGGATGGCGATGAAATAAGCCTGGAGAAATTTAGGAAAATGGCTCCCGATTATGCCGCAGCGGAATTTTATCCAGAAGGAGCAAAAAACTTCCCCTGTGATGCTGAGGTGGAAAAGATGTCTAAATCCAAACTCAACGTGCAAAACCCAGATGATTTGGTGCAGCAGTATGGTGCGGACACTTTGCGTTGTTACGAAATGTTCCTGGGACCATTAGAGCAGCATAAACCCTGGGATACGCAGGGAATTACAGGGGTTTATAATTTTCTTAGAAAGCTTTGGCGCCTGTACCATCCTGAAGCTGGAAATCTGCAGGATACTACTCCAGACAAAAAGGAGTTAAAGGTATTGCATACGGCCATAAAAGGAATTCAGGAAGATATAGAGCGATTATCCTTTAACACAGTAGTGAGTAAATTAATGATCTGCGTTAACGAGTTACAGCAGTTAAATTGCTCAAACAAACAAATTCTAGAGCCTTTAGCTGTTTTGGTCTCTCCTTACGCCCCTCACATGGCAGAGGAGCTTTGGCAAGGCTTGGGCAATGCAGGCAGTATTTCCTTCGCTCCTTTTCCACAACATAAAGAAGAATATCTTGTGGAAGATTCTTTCGAATATCCGGTGTCGTTCAACGGAAAAATGCGATTTAAGATGGAATTACCGCGTAATTTGAGCAAAGAAAAAATTGAGGAAGAAGTTTTGAGTAATCCACAAACAGCCAAATATCTTTCTGATAAAAAACCAAAGAAGGTCATCGTAGTGCCTAATAAAATTGTTAACGTTGTGGCCTAGTATGGCACGCTTGTTGAAACACGAAGAATTATGAAACAGATCAGTCTTATTCTTCTTTTTTGTGCCTGTATCCCCTTCAGCGCGAAACTGCAAGCAAATGGAAACGGTGCCGATACCTTAAGGAAAATTGAGGTAAACGCCTTCAAACCAGGGGAACAACTGGATTACGTATTGCACTACGGAATAGTAAATGCCGGTGTTGCCACCTTATCCGTAGAAGAAACCGATAAAGAAATCTACGGTAGAAAATTACTGCATGTTGTGGGCGTAGGAAAATCGGTTGGAGCCTTTAACTGGTTCTATAAGGTTAGAGATCGCTATGAGAGCTATATAGACTCTAAAGGTGCTTTTCCATGGGTTTTTATTCGCAGGGTAGACGAGGGCGGTTACAAGATCAACCAAGACTACAAGTTTTATCAGCAGCAAAAACAGGTGGATAATGGGAACGGAAAAACCTTTGAGGTTCCCACCTATGTGCAGGATATGTTGTCGGCATTCTACTATGCCCGCACCATCGATTTTCAACGGGCTAATGTGGGAGATATCTTCACCATTATGGCTTTTGTGGATGATGAGGTGTGGCCCCTAAAAATAAAGTACCTGGGTAAGGACGAGATCAACGTAAAAGGCGGAAAGTTTCGCTGCTTAAAGTTTGTTCCCGTGGTCCAGAAGGGTAGGATTTTTAAAGACGAAGACGATTTAAACGTTTGGATTACAGACGATAAGAATAAAATACCCGTTTTGGCACAAGCCAAAGTTTTAGTGGGATCCATAAAAATGGAATTAACCGGTTACCAAGGATTGGCAAATCCGGTAGCCAAAATCAAATAATAGAGGCCAGTGGCAGGGATAGAGATTACTGAGGAGATTAGAAAAAAAATAGAAGCGCTAGAAGAAAAATTTAATAAACGAGGCCAGGATTTAGGCTCTTATTTAGACGGACTTTTACACAGCGAATTTCTTACTTACTGGGATTATATCCACCTGGATACCCTATTATCCTTACAGAGTCCTAAAACCATCTATCCAGACGAGAATATTTTTATCATCTACCATCAAATAACTGAGCTCTATTTTAAGCTCAGTTTATTGGAGATGGGACATATCTGCCAAGGCGCTAAAAAAGAAAACTGGAGCACCCAACAAAGCCTTGTCAAATTAAAGCGCATCAATAATTATTTCCGTGCCTTGGTGCATTCCTTTGGAATCATGATTGACGGAATGGATCGCGAGCAATTTTTAAAGTTTAGGATGGCTTTATTACCGGCTTCTGGATTTCAATCGGCACAGTACAGGAAAATTGAGATCCACGCCAGCGATCTGGAAAACTTAGTGCATCAAAGTCAGCGCGATTCCTTTGCAAAAAGTACCGGTCAAGACCTAAAAACCGGGTATAAAAACATTTACTGGAAGTACGGGGCCAGCAATGTGGAATCTGGCGAGAAAACGCTTACCCTAAAAATGTTTGAGGAGAAATACGATAAAGAGCTCTTTAAACTCATTGAAAGCCTGCGATATTCCAATCTAAACCACTTGCTAGAAGAGGGATATTTGCCTTCAGATAACGAAGAAATGGTGCAGCAGCTGCGTACCCTTGATATTTTGGTGAATGTAGATTGGCCCTTGGTGCATATGAAATCGGCTGTTCGATACCTGGAACAAAAGGATAAGGATATTGCCGCAACCGGAGGAACCAACTGGAAAGAATATCTGCCCCCGAGTTTTCAGAAAAGGATTTTTTTTCCAAGCCTATGGTCTCAGGAGGAAAAGGACAACTGGGGTAAGAATTGGGTGGAATCCGCGTTACGCATCAAGTAATTATGGCGGAGAAGAAGTTTCTTAAAATCCTTATTGGTGTTGGAATATTTGTTTTGCTGTTTGCTTACTCAGCATCCTGGTTGAGAAAATCTCAAAAGGAAGCTCAGATTACGCGGATAGAAAAAGCTAAACAAGATAGCACGGCAGCAGAAGAGGCAAAGAAAAAATATCGTTTTGGCATTCCAGTAGATGATTTTGAAGTAGAAGAAGGGGTAATTGCCAGAGGTCAAGCTTTTTCCGACATTATGTTGGAATACGGAATTCAATGGGACCAGATTTTAGAGGTTACGGAGGAAGCCGATACCGTTTTTAATCTCTCTAAAATTAAGGCGGGCAACTCCTACACACTTTATCTGGATAAAGGAGATAGCCTCAGCAGCTTGGCATTTTGGTTGTATCAAATATCGCCCACTGCCTTTTTAAGAATATCCCTTCAGGACAGCATTACAGTAAAAACCGTGGAGCTGCCTGTAGTTACAGAGCTCAATAGCTCCAGTTTAGTGATTGAGAACAGTTTATATGAGGCTTTCCAAAAAAAGGAGCTTCCCACTGTACTGGCCTTAAAATTAGCCGATATATACGCCTGGACCGTGGACTTTTACCGATTAAACAAGGAAGATAAATTCCACTTTATTTACGAGAGTCAATATACCGAGGGGAATTTTATTGGCATTGGCCGGGTGTTGGCCGCGGTGTACATCTCCGGAAAAGATACCCTGCAAGCCTACCGTTATTACCACCAAGATTTAGAACAAGAGCAGTTTTTTAACGAGAAAGGAGAGAACCTACAGCGAAGCATGCTTAAGAGTCCGGTGGAGTTTGGAAGAATTAGTTCCAGGTATTCGCTTAAGCGTTTCCACCCAGTTCAAAAGCGTTTTAAAGCTCATTTAGGAACCGATTATGCTGCGCCTTATGGAACGCCTATTCTGGCGGTTGGAAATGGAACGGTGGAAGAAGCCCGCTACAGCCGTTTTAATGGGAATTATGTGAAAATTAAACACAACCAAACCTATACCTCCCAGTATCTGCACATGTCCAAATTTGCTAAAGGCATGCGTCCGGGTAAAAAGGTGATGCAAGGAGATATTATTGGTTATGTAGGCGCTACCGGCCTGGCCACTGGACCCCACGTATGTTTTAGGCTCTGGAAATACGGAAAGCAAGTAGATCATTTAAGAGAGAAATTTAGTCCTGCCGAACCTCTGCCAAACGAGCAGATGCCAAGCTTTAGCGACTCTGTAGCCGTGCTGCAGACTAAATTCTCGGATTTCCAATAGTCTGCAGAAATACGGGAATACCCAAAGTTCTCCATTTCATTAGCCTGTTATATTTGCCAAAACTCTATTCATGCGGATTTTATTTTTCCTGTTAGTTGCTCTTTTGAGCTTGAATTTTTCTGCTTTTGCCGGCCCAAGTTTGGGCGACAAGGTTTTTAGCATGATCTCAAGAATAGACTCCTGTGCCTCAGCTGATCAGGTAGATGCTATAATTAACGAGTACAAAGACATTACCTACGAGTTTGGAACCGATTGGCGCTCCTATTACTGGATGGCCTATGCCAACCTTAAAAAAGCAGAATACTGCTTTGATAAAACTAGAAGGGATAAGGCCCTGGAAGAAGGCTTAAACTTCATTAAGCGCGCTCGATTGATAAAAAGAGACCAGGATGAGATTGATTTGTTGGAGGCCCTACTGTTACTCAAGAAAATTGAGATTGATCCAGAAAACAGAAAAAACAAATACATCTTCACGGCAAAGGAGTTGCTAAATTCTGCCTATGCAGAAGACCAGTTAAACCCGAGGTACTACTACATTAAGGGGTGGCAAGCGGTGAATGATACGCTGGACAACCCAGGCAACAGAGATAAGGCAGAATCTTACTTCCGCAGTGCAGAAAAGCTTTTTGGAACCCACGATAAGAATCTAGATCTGGCAGATCCTAATTGGGGATTTGAGGATACACAGCTCTATTTGAATGTGTTAATCCCATCCCGGGAGTTCTACTTTAACAAGTCTGGCGAGCGTGTAGAGACCATGCTGGACGTAGAATCTGAAATGGAGTTAAAAGACATTGAGAAAGAGTTAAAGAAGCAGGAAAAAGCTACTAAGCGCGAGGCCAAAAAAGAGAGTCGCGGAAAGAGTAAAAAAGAGGATAAACCTGAGGAGGAAGAAGATGTAGAGGAAGAAGAGGAGAAAAAGAAAGAAAAAAGCAAAGGCGATAAAGAGGAAAAGAAGGAAAAGAAAAAAAAGGTGAGGAACCTGCCTTAAACTACCATTCCCAGCGTCTAAAGCTCAAAAAACGGGGGGCAAAATACCGGTTATTGTCCAGTTCATCTACGCGCACACCATTAGAGCTGCTGGCGTGTATAAAGTAAATGTGCCCTTCTTCTACGGCACTCACCAATCCAACATGGCCAACTTGCGTGCTGTTTTTGTTAGATCCTTTAAAGAAGATTAAATCGCCCGCCCTAACTTCTTCGCGGGAAATTTCAAAGCCAATGTTGGCAATCATTTTAGAGCTGTGCGGTAAGTCTACTTGAATGGCTTTAAAAATGTAGTACATAAAGCCGCTGCAATCAAAGCCTTTGGGACTAACACCGCCATAGCGATAAGGAGTTCCTTCGTGTTTAAAAGCGTTCTCTAAGAGGGTGCTTACCAGAATTTGGTGGGGATGGCCATTTAGAGCCTCCTCATAACTCAGTTCGTAGCCCATTTGCTCTTGAGCTTGAGCAGAAAAGGCAGTAGCAAAAAGCAAAAACAGAAAAAAGCAAAGCTTAGGCATGGTGATGAATTGCTAATTACTAAACGTAAAAGTACACAAGCTTATGTCCTGTTTTTTGGCGGCTTAAAATTTTTTTGGAGGACTTTCCTGTTATTCCAGCATTCAGGCTGCGGTATCAAGCTATACTACTAGCGGCTGCTGAGAGGACCAATCAACAATCCCTAAAATTATCTCAGGGCTAAAGCCCCTTTTTCAATTTTAATCTTGCTAGCTAGTCGTTCCTTACGAAGCCAATTATCTTGGGAGAAAGAAAATTGCGAAGTGATTTAGAAGGAAGATATTTAAGAGCTGCGAGATTTCTTCCTTCAATTGAGTCATCATCTTTTTCAGATTCCAACCGGTGCAGGCTAAAAACGCGTTGATGGAGGCCGACTGGTCTAGTACCAGATAATTTTGAGCCATACGATGATCGCTTTTTAAGTGACCAATTATTGGCTCTATACCTGCACGCATGCGGAACTTTTTGCGTGATTTACGCTTGTCGTATTCTGTATCGCTTTTCTTGGGTGTCTTTGGTATCGATACTTTTACATCTCCAATAGTACTAACCCCTCTGGCGCCTCGGTCATAAATTACTTCTTCGGGCTGGTAATTGAAGTTGGTTTGCATTTGGTTCAATAGCGGTGCTATAGTCTTGCCATCATTTGGGT
>JBMYJC010000126.1:0-6192 GCA_049594055.1 Luteibaculum sp.
CATCCTAACCTTCAACCCCTCAACAAAATACAGCTTAAGCAAAGGTTTATTTCCATGGCCCTTAGAATCCAGTAAGCATTTTTGTTTGGAACAAAACTTTGAAAGGAGTACTGCAGCTTGTACAAGATTATTAAACCAATAATTATAGTTAGCGGAAGAGGATAAAAGGATAAAATCCGCCAAAAGACGCTTAGCGCAAAAATCCCTATTACACCAAACAGGAAATAGGCTCCGTCAAATGCCAATATTTTCCTGAGTACTCCTAAAATCTTCGTCATTTTTCCAATCGTTTCGCAAATAGGAAAGGGGCTTTCCAGCTACCTGTTAACCGCCAACGGGATAAAAATACTTGTTCGATCAAATCCTACAAATTTTCCGAAAAAACATACGCTTAAACGCATATTCTTGACTATCCAGCTTTTAAAAAAAAGAATAGGCCACTATCTCTATTACTTAGCCAGACTGATTAACCCCAAAATTTTTCAGCTATGGAAAACGCTAAGAAAAAGAGAAGCTCGCTGCTAGGTCTGGCACTATTTCTCTCCATCCTAATTGGCTTTGTTGGATGTAAAAAAGCTTTAGACGGTGAAGGCAGCTCACCCAATTTTGATGAAGGAGAAGTTGTTTTTGACGAATCCTCGGCAAACGCCCTAAGGATAGATAAAAGCGGAAACAACACAGCCTACCCACTCATTAAACTCGGTAATGAAAATCTGAGCGAATTTAAAAGTGTGGACTCCAGCTTTGGCTACTATTATTTAGCGGTTGGAGAATTAGATGCACCCGCTGTTTGGGGAGGCTCCTTAAAATCCACCTGTATAGAAATAGAGGGAGACAAGGCCTATATAGGCTATCATATCCCTGGGGCTACTTATGGTGGTGCCATTGATGTAGTGGATGTTTCAGATCCGGAAGATCCGCAGCTCTTGCAAACTGTTCTTTTTGCCGACATGGACATATTATCCATAAAGATTGACGGATTAAAGATCTATGCGGCAGGTGCTCGGGACACAGAGGTTCTTACCCATTTAAGTTCTGCTGCAGCCATAGCGGTTACAAATTTATCGCTGGGCGGTACATTACTGCACCCAATTCAATATGCTGAAGTACCGGGCAATGTGGCAACCAGTGTAGACCATACAGCAGCACTTATTTACGCTACCACGGGTAACAACGATGGCGGGGTAGTAATGGTAAACAAGAGCAATTTGCAGTTGGTGGCTCAAATAGATCAGGAAAACGCCAAAGGCTTAACTTTTGACCCCTGGGCTCTGGGTTTTTATGTTCTGCACACCGATGGTGCCGATGACAGTTATGCCAATGCTAACGTAGATTTTTATCCACTGGGAGTTCCAAATGCCGCTTTTGGATTTAGTTTCCCCAATGCAATACAGCACGAGGCGGGGGCTAACATTGTGTTTAATCCATTTAATGCTCTATTGCTCATTGCCAATGGTTAACATGTACTCTCCCGGAGGATCTTTAGTAGACTTTGTACTTCCGCCTGCCAGTATTCCAGGAATTAACGGAGCAGATATTTATACCAATGCAGTAGCGTGGGATGGAGAAATGGCCTACGCAGCAAATGGAGGTGCTGGATTGCAGGTAGCTCAGAATTATGGTGGTCTACTAGCGGCCTACGGAAGTGTTGAGCTGGGATCTTCTGCGAATGATGTTGCGGCCAGTGGAGGTAGTATTTTTATTGCCACGGCTGAGGGTTTAAAGATCTTCTCCTTAGAGAAAATCGACTTCTCTCCTTTTCCTCCTCCAATACCCATTCCCGCTCCAATTACTACAGACCGCAAGCAATTGGCTAATGTAAACTTCGGTGCATACAGAACCGGAGAACACGAAGCACATCACTTTAAAGGCGAAACCCATCTGGCTGCTTTAGACGTGAATTCCAACAGCCACTTTAGTTTCGATGGAAATCTGGATGTAGATGGAATGGCAACCGTGCGCGGAGCGGTCTTAGAAAGCAATGGAGAAACCCATTTTAGAGAGAGTCTAGCTATAAACAGTAAAGGAAACCTAATTGTAAACGGAAAGGTTATCGTAGATGGCGACTTTTATTTCAATGGGCAGGTGATCTTCCAGGAACCTGGAAGTAGTTTAACTGTAAACGGAAGAATTTTTAAGGGCCCCACAGCAAGAGTGGTGAATCCTGAAAATAATGGCGGAAATGCCTTATAGGCAGTGTGGTAGGTTAGTTAGGTAAGAAAAGCACCGCGAGCAATTGCGGTGCTTTTTATTTTTCAATGGTATAAGTAAAGATGAGACAGGATCAACTTTGCCAAGTTCCTTTACATTTGCCAAAATTTTCGCTTTGCCGCAACCCGAGCAAATTACCCAATGGTTTAAGGATTTTGAGAATCACAACATCGTGGTTATTGGCGATGTTATGGTAGATGCATACATCTGGGGAAAAACCACTCGTATCAGCCCAGAAGCCCCGGTTCCAATAGTAAACATTAAACAACGTGAAAATCGTCCTGGCGGGGCAGCAAACGTAGCGCTTAACTTAGTAGCCATGGGCTGTAAAACCCATGTTATTGCTGCGCTTGGAAATGATCTAAAAGGCGAAGAGTTTAAAGAGTTACTTCATTCTAAAGGGATCAATTGCGATGCCCTAAACGAAAAACAACAGTAAAAACTCGCGTCATTTCACAAGGTCAACAAATGCTACGGGTGGATGAAGAAGATACAGCGGAGATACGAGAGGAATTGGCCAAAGAGCTGCTTGTAAAGCTGGAAGAAAAAATCGCATCCGTTGGAATAGACGCCATAATTTTAGAAGATTACAACAAAGGATTATTGAGCCCATATTTTATTGAAGGAATTATAAACCTGGCTCGCAAGCACTTTATTCCCGTAACGGTAGATCCTAAAAAGGACAACTTTTTTGCCTACCGCGGTGCTCAACTCTTTAAGCCCAACCTCAAGGAATTAGCAGAAGGCTTCAAAAAAGAAATAAATCCAGCCGATGAACTGGAGGTAGAAGAAGCCCTAGAGGAATTGGTGCTTAGAATGAATTTATCAACGGCAATGGTAACCCTTTCAGAGTATGGCGTGCAATGCCATGCTGAAGATTTTAAGGGAAGAATTTCCGCCCACCGCAGGGAGATTGCCGATGTTTCTGGAGCGGGTGACACTGTAATTGCCGTGGCTACTTTATGCCTGGCTTCCAAACTCCCCTCCATTATCATGTGCGAGTTGGCCAATTTAGCGGGAGGCCTGGTGTGTGAGGAAGTTGGTGTTGTTCCCATTAAAAAAGAGAAGTTGCTAAAGGAGGCAATCCGCGTGTTACATGGCTAAGTCCATAGATGCCATAAGAGAGAGAATCAATATCCTGATTTACGGAGTAAAAGAGGATACACTTAAAGTCTTCCGTGGCTTGAGTTTGGTGGTATCCATTAGCGCCATTGGCCTTATAACCTACTACTACGGATTTCCACTAGACAAAGAAACCGACCGCTTAATATTCAGGCTCATTGAGTGCACCTTTGGCTTCTACATTTTTCACTACGCGCTGCGGCTATTTTTTGATTTCCACCCCAAACAGTTCATAAAAAGCAATTGGTTGGAAGGGGGAATTATGCTGATACTCTGCATAGAAGGAATTGCTAAAAACCTGTTTGACGTTGTCCTTTTAGAGCAAATCTTTGTGAGTATCGGCTTTAGCAATTTTGCCGATTTCTCTACCGTATTTGTGCAGGTTTACCTCTTGGCTGTTGCTCTCATAGAACTGTTTAGGAGAACGGGGTTTAGCAACAATAGAATCAAGTTGCATCCTTCTACAGTCTTCATTTTCATTTTTATTTTCCTTATCACAGCGGGGGCTGGTTTGCTTATGCTCCCGGAAATGACGCGTAACCCGGGCAGTATGAATCTGCTGGATGCCACTTTCACTTCGGCTTCTGCTGCTTGCGTAACGGGGCTTGTAGTGCACGATACCGCCCTGTTTTTTACCTACAAAGGCCAATTTGTTCTAATGCTACTCATTAAGCTTGGCGGGATAAACATCATAAGCTTTGCGGCATTTACCTCCTTATTCTCAAAACTGGGTTTTGGCGTTAGGCACCACGAGGTTATCGAAGACTTTATGAGCAAAGATTCGCTGCTGAGCTCCAAAGGATTGTTTGGGAAACTGGTGCTAGCTACGGTTACCATAGAAGCCATTGGCGCCCTATTTATCTTTTTTACCTGGGACCCTGGCGTGCCTTTTATTTCTTTAGAAGACAAAATTTTCCATTCGGTTTTCCACTCAATCTCTGCCTTTAACAATGCGGGCTTCTCCACCTTTGAGGCCGGCCTCTTTCACCCTGCCTTGCAAGGGTCTTACATGGTGCATGTAATCATTGGGGTCATCATTTTTATTGGAGGACTTGGTGTACCCACTGTATTGGACATGTTCAGCATTCAGGAACTTAGAAAACGCCTGGAATACCCCTGGAAAATGCTGAGTGTGAGCTCAAAAATCAACCTTTACATGAGCATCACCTTGTTGCTTATTGGTGCCTTTGCCTTTTTTATGCTGGAACAAAAAAACACTTTAGAAGGACAAACTTTTGTGGAGCAATTGGTTACCTCCTTCTTCTCCTCGGTTACTACAAGAACAGCGGGCTTTAACACCATAGATTTTAATAGTCTTACCTTACCCGCCGTAATGTTGGTGCTTACGCTAATGTTTATTGGAGCTGCCCCGGCTTCTACCGGTGGGGGGATCAAAACTTCCACCTTTTTCATACTCATTAGCTCTACAGCGGCCACTATTACGGGAAGGCACACCATTGAATTTTCGAAGAGAACCCTGCCCAACGAGCTTTTGAACAAAGCCCTTTCGGTTACACTCTACGCGGCTGGATTTATTTTTGTGAGCACCTTTGTACTCGCCATAACCGAATCTCAAGCCCTTTCAGCGGGTATTGTAAATTTTAAGCAGCTGTTTTTTGAGGTGGTCTCCGCCTTCTCAACTGTTGGACTCAGTATGGGGATGACCCCTAATCTAACCGAGGCCGGAAAAACCATAATCATCATTAATATGTTTGTAGGGCGTATTGGAACTTTAACGATTGCTTACGCTTTTACAAAAAATCTATCCACGCTTAAATACCGCTATCCAGAGGCCAATATTTTGGTCGGATAATTTGCCATGATTAAACCTTACGAAACAGAAAAATCCAAGAAGGACGAAGTAGCTGAAATGTTTAATAACATCTCGCACCGCTACGATTTCTTAAACCATTTTTTCTCCCTGGGAATAGATCATTTGTGGCGCAGAAAAGCGGTAAAACTTTTAAAACCGTTCCAACCCAAACAAGTTGTGGATTTTGCCACAGGAACGGGCGACTTTGCCATTGCCTGCCTTAAGCTAGATCCCGATTTTGTTACCGGAGTGGATATATCCAAGGGAATGTTATCCCACGGAAATAAAAAAGTAGCAAAAAGAAATCTGCAGGATAAGGTGGAACTCATTTATGGCGATGCCGAAAATCTTCCCTTTGAGGAAAATTCTTTTGATGCGTTTACCGTAGGATTTGGAGTACGGAACTACGAAAACCTGGAAAAAGGCCTAGCGGAAATGCTTCGTGTTCTAAAACCAGGGGGTGCTGGTGTTATCCTGGAGTTCTCTAAGCCAAAAGTATTCCCTTTAAAACAGCTCTACTGGATGTACTTTAAATGGATTATGCCTTTGCTTGGAAAATGGTTTTCCAAAGACAACAGTGCCTATACCTATCTACCCAATTCTGTAATGGCCTTTCCAGAAGGAAAAGATTTTGAAGCCATCCTGGAAAAAGTTGGATTTAAACACCAAAAAACAAAAGCTCTTACTGGAGGAATTGCTAGCTTGTATTTAGTTAAAAAATAAAGACTTGACTCCCCCGTTATCTCCTACAATGAGGTTTCTCCTGCTTTTCTTTTTTCTGGCTATACATATTCTTGGACTGGCGCAATACGGTGAGTCGTTTAAAAAACCGCGCTATGTAACCGAAAACCTACTGGACTTTGACTATCGCAAATATCACTTTGGTTTTATCATTGGCCTCAACGGCTCTGACTTTAGAGTAGACAGAAAGGCACAAACCTTAGCCAGCGACAGTTTGGTGCGCATAGAAAATGTGGCCAGCCCGGGTTTTAATTTGGGAATTGTTTCCACCTACGCATTCACCAAAAATTTTAGAATACGTTTTG
>JBMYJC010000127.1:0-6186 GCA_049594055.1 Luteibaculum sp.
CATTTATCTGCAATTCGATTTGTGGGATCTATTCCGAAAGCAAATTGATATTAACGAAATCCGCTTGCAATCGGGAGCCTTGAATTTGCAGCAGCAAAAAGATGGCAGCTGGAACTACGAGATTTGGAAAAAGGATGAAGCAGAAGGTGCTTCGGCAGCACTTAATTTTAAGGTAGATCGGGTTTATTTGGATAAAGTCCATATCCAGTTAAAAGCAAAGGAATCTGTGGATATTAAAGCTTACGCTGAGTCCGCAAATCTACATGACATTTCAATAGAAAACAGTGAGTTAAACCTTGATTTTCAGGGAAGATGTTTCCATTTAAGCAGCGGAAAAGACATTTGGTTTCAGAATCAAGCACTGGAGCTGGCCTCTGGAATAAGCTGGAAAAACAAGCAAGTGACCGCTACAGGGGAGCTACAAGCGGGCTCGGTGCAATTAGATTTTTCGAGCCACTGGACAGAAAAACAGTGGAAAACCACGATTAATTCCAATGAATTCTCTTTTGAAGCCCTGGAGTTTTTTCCAGCCATAATAGCATTGTTGCCAGAGGAGTTAGAGCGAAAAGGCAGTATTAAAGTGGATGGAGATATTATCCTGGGTAATGAGCTTTATTGTAGTTTGAATATTGGACTTAAAAATTCTGCCTGGATATTAAGTAGGGAGGAAAATGCACAATTGGCCAATGGCGAAAGGATTAGCCTGGATATGGCCAATTTTAGATTGCTTTTGGAGCGGCAGGTCCTCATGCTGTATGTTCCAAACCTCAGGGCTAAGTATCGCTATTTGGCTTTTGAGGCCAGCGAAGGTGAAATAAAACCAGAGGATGCGGGTACGCATATTAGCTTTAAGCAACTGGACCTTAAAAACCAGGAAGGTCAAATTTTTAAAAACCAAAGCGTAGATATACAAGGCGATCTTGAATACAAAGGCGAATTAGGTCTTTATATTCATCAGGACGGACGCCTGGAATTAAAGCCCGGAGAGGGGACTTTACTGCTTAAAAACATTGTGGATAGGCAGTCCAAACTTTGGGAATTAAAAAATGCCCAATGGAAAAGAAGTGCCTCGGTTTTGAGTACTGATAAGGCAGAATTCACTGTTGGTGGGAATGCTTTCAATTATTCCGGTAGTATTGACCTTGGAAGCGATCTTGGAAACATTATACCAGACATCAACGGCTATTTAACTGCTGAAAGCTTGGATGTTAACACCTTGGTATTAAACTCTGGCGGGGAGCACGCTGAGGAGTTGGATCTTAGGGTACATGTAGATTACTACATCAAAAACCTAAAGGCAGGAGCGGTTGATTTTAAAGAGAACATTGGAAAGTTTGTTTGGGATGGCCACAATGAGTTTGTTTTCCGCGATTTTAGAACTCAATTAAGCGGAGGCATTTTAGAAGGCTCTGTAGCTTGTTCCGTTTTACCCAACAAAGAATTGGCTCTTTCCGGTGATGTTTTATTGGACGACATTGGCCTAAAATCGCTTTTTCAGGATTTTAATGACTTTGGCCAACAAGCCATCTCCTATAAAAACCTGGATGGAAGCTTAGATGCAGATTTGCAGTTTAGTTGCAGGTTAAAACAAGATGGAAGCCTTATTTCCAATAGTTTGGATGCTAATTCCCATGTGCTAATCAGTCAGGGAAGTTTGAGTCAGCTTCCTTTGTTTAAAGACCTAAGCAGCGCAATTCGCAAAAATTTAATTACCAACGCTTTTGTTAATGTTAATCGCATGTCGGAGGCTTTGCGCGAGGTGCAATTCCAAAATTTGAGCAACCACATTGTAATTCGCTCGGGAGACATCAGCATGCCCAAAATGGAAATAAAGAGCAACGTTTTTAACTTGAATGCCTCTGGAAACCATAGCTTAGACAACAAGATTGATTACCACCTGGATTTTTTACTCTCCGATGCCTTGCGAATTGGAAAAGAGGCTAGCAGTGAGAATGAGAACGGTAAGAGAATTTTTATTCGCGTATTTGGGACCACAGACAATCCACAATACAGTCTGGATAGGGAAGCAGCCAAAAAATACCGCGAAGAGCAGAAAAAAGAGGGGAAGTTAGTTTTTCAGGAATTGTTTTCAGAGGATAGTAAGAATCCATTGGGAAAAGGTTTAATCATTGAGCCAGAAAGCAATTCGGATAACAATAATACGGCTCAGCAACAAGGCAAAACAGAAGCTAATCCCACCAAAAAACCAAAATGGTTGAGGCAAGAAAAGCCGGAAAAAACTAAAGTTGAAATCGACTTTAGCGAAGACGACCTTTAAAGCCCATGAATTTATACTCTAAAAAACAGCGCACCAAGGTCGGTTTATTTGTACTTGCCGCTCTAATCATTGCCGTTTCGCTCTGGTATTCCAACCGGATTGTAACTAAGATTAGAAATGAGGAACGCCAGAAAGTAAAGCTTTGGTCAAATGCTATTCAAAACAAGGCGGAGCTGGTGTCGTACACGCAAAAGCTCTTTGAACTGCTAAGAGAAGAAGAGCAGAAAAAGGTGAATCACTGGTTTATGGCCATGAGCATCATAACCTCAGACAAAACCGATAACCTTGACCAAACAACCTATAAAGCCTTAGCCGATATAATGGTGGACAATACCACCATTCCGCTTATTGTAATTGACGAAAAAGGCAACATTGTAGCCGAGAACAACATCAGCGATAACCAAAACCCCAGCGATTCGCTCATAGCGGCCGAGTTGGAAAAGATGAAAGCCGCTTATCCACCCCTGGAAATTGAATATATCCGCAACAAAAAACAGTATTTATACTACCGAGACTCCCACATTTTCAGGGAATTACAGGCCGTACTGGATAACCTGATCAACAACTTCATTTCGGAAACGGTTATCAATTCGGCTTCCGTGCCTGTTCTTTTCACAGATTCCACCTTGAGCGAGGTAATTGCTTTCGGAAATATTGATTCAACAGCCATCCAAGATAGCCTGCGCATAAAGGAGCTGGTATCTGAAATGCAAGACCAAAATCCGCCTTTGCGTGTGCAGCTGGGAGATGGCAAGAGCTATTTTATTTTCTACAAAGACTCCTTTATTCTAACCCAGCTCAAGTATTATCCATACGTACAGCTCATTGCAATTGCCTTTTTCCTGTTTATATCCTACATCCTGTTCTCTACGTTTAGAAATGCAGAGCAAAACCAGGTTTGGGTGGGGATGGCCAAGGAAACAGCCCACCAGTTGGGCACCCCGCTTTCCTCCCTCTTAGCTTGGAAAGATTTATTGGAGAGCAAAGGGGTAGATCCCGATTTGTTGCATGAAATGGGCAACGACATCCACCGATTGGAGGTGATTACAGCACGCTTCTCCAAAATAGGCTCTAGTCCGGAACTAAATTCCGAGAAATTGCTGCAATTGGTGGAGCACAGCGTTAATTACCTCAAACCCCGATTACCCCGTCAGGTCAGGTTTATTTTTGATGATGCTTTTTCAAGCGAGCTCTCTGCTAAAATCAATGTACACCTCTTCGAGTGGGTTTTGGAGAACCTCATAAAAAACGCGGTAGATGCCATGCAGGGAAGTGGAGAAATTCGTTTGGCGGCAGGAAAAAAGGGCAAAGAAGTTTGGTTGGATATATCGGATACGGGAAAGGGCATCCCCGCAAACAAACATAAAACCGTTTTTGAACCTGGCTACACAACCCGAAAACGGGGCTGGGGCTTAGGTCTTACTTTGGTAAAAAGGATAGTAGAAGATTACCACAAGGGTAAGATCTTTGTAAAACAATCTGAACCGGGCAAAGGAAGCACCTTTCGTATTGTGCTAACAACAGAATCTTAGCGCAATTAAGTCGGCCTCAAATGAATCCCTAAATTCGCGCCAAACTTGGCAGGGATGAGTGAATACAAGCACAGGGAAATAGAAGAGAAATGGCGTAAGTATTGGGCCGAAAAACAAATTTTTAAGGCCGAAGACAAGAGCGATAAACCCAAATACTATGTGTTGGATATGTTTCCCTATCCCTCAGGAGCGGGATTGCACGTTGGTCATCCACTAGGGTATATAGCCAGCGATATTATTGCGAGATACAAAAGGCACAAGGGCTTTAATGTTTTACACCCCATGGGCTACGATTCGTTTGGTTTACCAGCAGAGCAGTACGCCATTCAAACCGGGCAGCATCCAGCGGTTACCACAGAAAATAACATTAAACGCTACCGCGAGCAGCTAGACAATATTGGCTTTTCATTTGATTGGAGCCGGGAGGTGAGAACCAGCGATCCAAGCTACTATAAATGGACGCAGTGGATTTTTAAGCAGCTCTTTAACGCCTGGTTTAATAATAAAAGCCAGAAGGCAGAGTCCATTACTAGCTTAATTGCCGCTTTTGAAAAGGACGGTAATAAGGCAATTGATGCCGCTAACGACTGCGAGGAAATTTTTTCGGCAGCCGATTGGAAAGCATTTAGCGAAAGCAAAAAAGAGGAAATTCTACAACAATACCGATTAACCTATTTAGCAGATTCGTGGGTAAACTGGTGCAGTGAATTGGGTACCGTTTTAGCCAATGATGAAGTAAAGGATGGAAAAAGTGAACGCGGTGGATATCCTGTAGAACAAAAGAAAATGAAGCAATGGATGATGCGCATAAGCGCTTATTCCGATCGATTGCTTCAAGATTTGAATAACCTGGATTGGAGCGATGCATTAAAGGAAATTCAGCGAAACTGGATTGGTAAATCAGAAGGTGCCTTGGTGCACTTTTCGATAGCCTCTCCCCCCACCCCTCTCCGAGGGAGAGGGGAGCGCGCAGGCTTTATAACGGCCAATAAGGTTCTTTACCCGCTACTAAAAGAAAAAGCAAAGGAACTAAGGAATAACCCTACCCAGGCGGAAGAAACCCTTTGGCAGGAGTTGCGGTCCAAACAATTAGACCAACATTTTCGGAGGCAGCATATTGTTGGTGAATTCATACCAGACTTTGTATGCCTGAACCGAAGATTAATCATTGAAGTGGATGGGGAAATTCACGAATACCAAGTAGCTGCGGATGCTGAGAGGTCTGCCGTATTATATGAATACGGGTTTAAGGTATTGAGATTTAGAAATGAGGAGGTAATAAATAATACCGAGGAGGTTCTGCAAAAGATAAGTTTAGAATTAAACAATCGAGCGGAGCTTGAATCAGAAACTCCTCCCCCTTCGGGGGAGGTTGGGAGGGGGCTCTCCGTCTTTACAACCCGTCCCGACACTATTTTTGGTGTGAGCTTTATGGTTCTGGCACCAGAACACGATCTGGTTCCAAGCATTACAACTGAAGATCAAAAGGAGGCAGTAATAGCCTACCAAAAGCAAGCCGCGTTAAAATCTGAGCGCGATCGCCAGGCAGAAACCGATAAGGTAAGTGGCTGTTTTACTGGAGCCTATGCTGTGCATCCATTTACAGGGGATAGCATTCCGATTTACATTGCTGATTACGTTTTAGCGGGATATGGAACTGGTGCTGTTATGGCGGTACCAGCAGGAGATCAGCGCGATTATGACTTTGCCAAAGCATTTGATTTGCCCATTCCTCCCGTTTTTGAAGGAGTTGATATTTCTAAAGAAGCCAATCCAACCAAAGAGGCCAAAGTAATCAACAGCGATTTTCTTAACGGATTAACCGGACATGAGGCCATTAAAAAAGCCATAGAGGAGATTGAAAAAGGCGGATTTGGAAAAAGAAGAGTTCAGTATCGCCTACGCGATGCCGTTTTTAGTAGACAGCGGTATTGGGGGGAACCCTTTCCTGTATATTACAAAGAGGGAATTCCGCGCTTAATAGAGGACCAGGATTTACCCGTTACCCTTCCCGAGATTGACGAATACAAACCCACAAAAGACGGGAAACCGCCTTTGGGAAGAGCGCAAACCAGCGATTGGAATGTGAAGGTGGATGCCGATTCCATGGAGTTAAATACCATGCCAGGCTGGGCTGGGTCTTCCTGGTACTTTGCTCGCTATGTAGATCCGAACAACTCTAAGGACTTTGCTGCAAAAGAAAAACTGGAATATTGGCAAAACGTAGACCTGTACATTGGTGGAGCAGAGCATGCCACCGGGCACCTTTTATACGCCCGTTTTTGGACCAAATTCCTGTTTGATATGGGTTATCTACCGTACAGCGAGCCCTTTAAAAAACTCATCAACCAGGGAATGATTTTAGGCCGCAGCAGC